>JBIPMR010000012.1:0-16388 GCA_044369025.1 Luteolibacter sp. | reverse complement strand
ACCCAGCTTGATCGGCACCGCGGTGGCGCAAAGTCCGGCGAAACAATGGCAGGTGGTCGGGCCGTTCACTTCGGCTTCCTGCATCAAGCGCCGATTGGTATCGAGGCAGGCGTTGCAGGCGCTTTTACACAGATTGAGGGCTTCGCAAAACGGGCTGCGATTGACGTTTTGATCGTCCATGCACCAGCCCTCGGGGTCGGCGGAGACCAGTCGGAGGGGTAAACCGGTGGCGGTGCGGAAGGCTTCTTGATACAATTTGAACCGATCCGAATTGGCGATCCGCTGGAGCAGTGAGGCTTCAAACTCTTGGTGAGCGTTGGTGTTTGCTTGCATCGGTTTGGGAGAGACTAGCCGAGGTTAGGGACTTTCGCTTCCGAATTCAACCATTGATCGATGATTTGCGGATTGAAATCCCCGCCACGATCACGATGGAAACGATCGAGCTTAGGGGCATAACAATCGCAGCGAGCAGCGGGCTCATCTTTCCGGCCATGGAAAATGCCACCGTGGTCAGATTGTAGATCAACGCGAAGGCAAAAGCGGCCCTCACCGCGCCGCTGCGGGCCGTCGCCGCATCCAACAATCCGCTGAGAAATGCCAAGCCCGAACCCAGCGTGTAAAAATCCGCTTTGGACTCCAGCAAGCTCCGGTCCACCACCGGCGTTCCGGTCACCAGCGCCACGTCGAATGCCAGGGAATCGTTCGCGCCGTCGCCCAGATAAAGTGTGTCTTCCCGATCCAACGACTTCACCCGCGCCGCCTTTTCCTCAGGCGAGAGGCCGCCGTGTGCCTGGTTTTCCGGCAGCCCCAGCGCGTTTGCCATTTTGGCAACCTTGTCGGCGTGATCCCCCGAGAGGATGTGCAGCGAGAGGCCGCGGCGTTCGAGGTTGCGGAGCATGGCCACCGCGCCCGGTCTGAGCGACTCGCTGAACTGGAAAGCGGCGATCAGGTTTCCGTTTTTACGCAACTCACTGCCCGCCGATTCCGCCGCCGCGGCCTGCGTGCCTTCGGCCAACCAGCCCGCGCGGCCGAGGGTCCAGTGGCCACCGCCGGTTTTGAGCAAAACTCCGAGCCCCGGAAATTCCGAGATTTCGAAAACCGCAGGGGCGTCCTGGAGCTTTTGCCCGCGTGTGCCGAGCGCCTCCAGCAGCGATCTTGCCGCCGGATGCAGCGAGCCCTGCGTCATCCGCGCCAAGGCCCGCGCGGCTTCATCATCCAGCGCCGCGACGGTTTCCGGATTCTCCAAAACCGGGCGCTCCAGCGTCAAGGTCCCGGTCTTGTCGAAAATCACGCGCCGCACCCGTCTCAGCCGCGGCCACAAACTCGCCGTCCGCACGAAGACGCCCAATCGCTCGACCGCCGAGGCCGCCAAATCATCCGCCAGCGGGATCGCAACCCCCAGCGCACACGGACAGGACACCACGAACACCGAAATCATCGCCTGCGCTCCGGTCAGCCAATCGCCCTGCCACCCCCACAGCGCCAACGCGGCCACGCCCAAAACCAGCACGATGCTGAGGTAAACCCGCAACAGCCGGTCCAATCCCGGCGAACCGCGATCCCCTCCGCCCGGCGCGGTCAATTTCGCCAACAGCGAATCCGCCCAGCGCTCGCCCGCTTCCACCGCCGCCGGCGAACGACTCAGCAGAATCGCCCCCGCCGGCAATCGGGATCCCGCCGAAAACCGCACCGGATCCGCCTCGCCGTGGATCCATTCCAGCGAAAAATCCGCTTCGCCCGCCGCCAGGATGCCACTCACCGGCAGCGCCTGCCCGGGACCCAGCAGGAATTTCAGACCTGGCAGGATTTCCTCGCGCCCCACTGGCGCGCCGTCGCCGTCCGCCCTTGGAACCGCCTCCGGGACCGGCTGTGCGCGCACCAAACGCCGCCGGTTCCGCTCCACCGCCGTGGTTTGCAGGTAGCGCCCGGCCAGCATCAGGAACACGAAGATCGACACAAAATCAAAATACAGCAGCCGCTCCTTGCCCAACGCCCAGCCGGCGATCGACCCGATGTAAGCGGAAATCAGCCCCAGCGCGATCGGCAGGTCGATGTGCAGCGAGCCCGCGCGCACCGCCCGCCACGCGCGGTCCATGAAATAGCCGCCGCCGACCAGCATCGACAAGGTGGCCGAGAGAAACGCGATCAATTTGAACAACTCCGCGAATTCGAAATCCTCCGGCATGCCCAAATACACCGGCAGCGAAAACCCCATCGTGTTGAGGGCGAACGCCCCGCACAGCCCCATCCGCGCCGCCAGCCGCCGCCGTTCGAAATCGCCGGTGACCGACCCCGCCGGTGCCGCGACGTAGCCGAATTGGCAAAGCTCGCGGACAAACGGTTCCAGTTCGCATTTCCCCGGCACCCATTCGAGGTGCAGCCGCCCGCTCGACGGATTCGCCGCCGCCCGCACGCTTCCGGCATGGCGTGCGAAGAGTTTTTCCACCAGCCACACACAGCCGACGCAGGAAATTCCCTCCAGTGCCAGATCCAGGCGCGCCATTTCACCGCGCGCTTCCGCCTCCTGCTCCGCCTCCAGCACCTTCGGCACCAACCACGAAAAATCATGCTGCTCGAACGGCCGGCTGCGCACCGGAGCCACCGCCAGCCCTTGTTTCAAATCGTAAAACTGCTCAAAGCCATTTTCGGAAATCAGCTCCGCCACGAATTCGCAACCCCGGCAGCAATAACGCTCCAGCTTCGATTTTGCCGCGTATTCGGTCCCACAATGTTCGCAACTCGCCATTCGCCGCGCACCTTTCACCGGAACCGCGGCCAGCGCCATGCGTTACTTCTCATAAACCGGGCAGTTCATGCCATGCACTCTTCGGTCCCATCGGGACCTTTCATCAAAGCCCGGCACAGGGTGCCGGGCTTTTGCGTTAAGGAATTCCGACCCCGGCACCTTGTGCCGGGCTTTGATGAGCCGTCCCATCGGGACGAAGAGCCTAAGGAGAGGCGGACTTCGGCCGCCTTGCCCATGGGGAGTTCATGAGGTGAGAAAATCGCTGTTCATACACTCGCGAACGATCCTGGAGGGCGAGCACGTTCCGCCCCCAAACCCAAAAAGCGCCCCCTCGAAAGGGGGCGCTCGGGTGGTTTGGCGGATCGGGACGTGTCCGTCTGGTCGGAGCTTGGGACGCCCGCTCCTCCTCAAATCAGGAAGAGCGGGGGTCACAAGCATGGATCAGATGCGGAACTGCCAAAGCGCCTCGGTTTCACGGTCGCGCCATGCGGGGCGCCGCGCCATCGGATCCTGCAACGTCCGGATCGCCTTGCGGCCGCCGGTGCTCAGGAAGCTCTCGCAGTCCACCGGGACGATATCGAGCCCCATGTAATAGCTGCCGTGAAGCGTCACGACCGCCTCCTCGCCGAAGGACTCGGCCAGGTGTTCTTGGAGCAGAAGCGCCTCTTTTCTTCCCAGAAACAGGAAGGCGGGAGTTTCTCCATGATCGCATTTCGAGCGGATCAGCCCGGATACCGCCTCGCCGTCCCAGCCGCCTTCAAAGGACAACTCGGACGGCACGGTAGACAGGTCGGGATACGGTCGGTGGTTTTCGGTAGGGTTGATGTTCATGTTCATGTTCATGTTCATTGGTTGGGGAATCCTTTCCAGCGGAAGCAGACCCCGTGCCGGCGGGTCGAACTACTTAAGCAGCGTGAACCTTCCGGAACAGGCCGGCAATTTTCCGCGGGTGACCATTTTGGAACATTGCCCTCGATGCCGGGGCGCGGGGGGATCCCGATCGCCAGCGCCCGCCCCGATGTTTTTCGGGGGATTTCGTGATTAGTTTTGCTATTCCCGGCACTTTTTGCCATCCCCACCCGAAGGGGTGGTTAAGAGTTCCGTATATTCGGGAAAGTTACAATTACCGCCTGTCCCTGAATGGCCGTCGAAAAGCTCCAGATCGCAAGACTCACTTGGCAGCGCTTCCGCGTGGCGTTGCAGATGCTTGCAAAATCGGAGTCCGGGCCCAAGGCGATGATGCTCTCCGGCTTGCTGCTGGCGATCATGGTCGGGATCAACGGCCTGAACGTGGTCAACAGTTACGTCGGCCGCGACTTCATGTCGGCGATCGAAAACAGGAACCTGCCCGGCTTCAAGGCGCAGGCCCTGATCTACGTCGCCGTTTTCGCCGCCTCCACGCTTGCGGCGGTGTTCTATCGCTTCACCGAGGAGCGCATCGGCATCCTGTGGCGCGAGCAACTGACGCGGCGGCTGATGGATGTCTACATGAGCGACCGCACTTATTACCGGCTCGATACCGCCACCGGCGTCGCCAATCCCGACCAGCGCATCACCGACGACGTGCGCGCCTTCACCACCACCACGCTTTCGTTCATCCTGCTCATTCTCAACGGCACGCTGACGGCGATTTCCTTCTCCGGGGTCCTGTGGAGCATCAGCCCCACCTTGTTCGGAGTGGCGGTGGTGTATGCGATCTGCGGCTCGCTGCTGACGATTTTGTTAGGCAAGCCGTTGATCCGGCTCAACTACCACCAGCTCGACATGGAGGCGAATTTCCGCTCCGACCTCATCCATGTCCGGGAAAACTCGGAGTCCATCGCGCTGGCCCATCGCGAGGGACGCTTCCTCGCCCGCTTGAACAACCGGCTCGACGCGCTGACCGCGAATTTCCGGCGCTTGATCCGCATCAACCGCAACCTCGGGTTTTTCACCACCGGCTACAACTACATGATCCAGATCATTCCGGCGCTGATCGTCGCGCCGCTGTTCATCAGCGGAAACATCAGCGAGTTCGGGGTGATCACCCAATCGACCATGGCCTTCGCCACTTTGTTAGGCGCGTTCTCGCTCATCGTCACCCAGTTTCAATCAATCTCGGCGTTCACCGCCGTCACCGCGCGCCTTTACAAGCTCAGCGATGCGATGGAAAAAGCGCACGACGCGACCATTTGTGCGATCACGATCAGCGAAAAACCGGACCGGGTGACCTACGAGGATGTCACGCTTTATTCGGCCGACAAAACGCGGTTACTGGTGGCCGATTTGAATCTGGAAATCCTGCGCGGCTCGAAATGGCTGTTCACCGCTGCGGATGACGCACCGAAAGTGGCGTTGTTCCGGGCCACCGCCGGGGTTTGGGAATGCGGCGGCGGACGCATCACCCGGCCCGGGCTGGATGATATCCTGTTCCTTCCGGAGCGGCCCTATCTGCCGCCGGGCACGCTGCGCGACGTGCTGTTGCGGACCAGCATGGAATCGACCACCGACGATTCGGTGATCATGGAAGTGCTGTCGATTCTCGGACTCGGGGAACTGGTGCAGCGCGCCGGCGGCCTCGCTGCCGATCAGGATTGGGACGACCTGTTATCGATCGGCGAGCAGCACTTGCTGTCGATCTCACGGATCTTCCTCGCGAAGCCGGCCATCGTCTTCCTCGACCGGCCGGGGAGCTCGCTGCCCAAGAACCAGATCGCCGCGATCATGGATCTGCTCACCGCCCGGGGAATCGGCGTGGTGATCCTGGCGAAAAACGGCGAGTCGCGGCTTCAGTTCGACGCGCACCTGGAAGTCTTCGCGGACGCGACCTGGAAAATCAACCGCAAGCGCTGATCCAACCGTTATTTCAAAATTTGCTTGTGCATCTATCCGTTTGAGGTGATTCACCCGAACCCACTCCCACCATGATCATCCGCGATGAAGGAAATTGAGTCCGAATTTGTTTTCGCGCTGACCAACACGGGCTCCGAAAGGGCGCTCAAGTTGGAGGTGGAGACCATGGGGCTGGGTTGGCGTCTCAGCTATCAGCGGAGGGGCTTTGTCAGTTTCAAACCCGCATCGGATGGAGAATTTTTCTCGCTGGGTGCGCTGGACCACGGGCTCGCCTGCGCGCGCAGGCTTTGCATCTCGCTCGGCAAACAAGCCACCCGCGCGGACGCGGAAAAGATCATCCGCCAACACCCGACCTACCTCGGCGGCCCGATCCATCAGGTGCGGTTCATCAATCGCAGGATGGAACCGGCTGACGGAAATTCCTCGGCGTGCCCGCAGCCGGGCGACTGTGTCGGCACGGTGGTGGAACTCGGGCCGGAGGAATTCTGGGTCGGGCTGCACCTGCACGGCCCGTTCATCAGCCCGGATCCCGGCGGCGATGGCGCGTTGGAGATGGTGGCGGACTCACCGTCGCGCGCCTGGCTCAAACTCGAGGAGGCCACGCGGTTTTTCGAACTGGAGTTTTCCGCCAGAGACCTGGTGGTCGAACTCGGCTGCGCGCCCGGCGGAGTGGTGCTCGCGCTGCTGCGGCGCGGCGTCCCGGTGATCGGCGTGGATCCCGCGAAGATGGCGGATGCGGTGATGGAATCCGCCGTGATCGAGCGCCGCGCGGCGCCGCCGGACCGGCCTTGGTTCTATCATTGCCGCAAACCCGCCGCGCTCGCCAGCAAGCGCGACCTGGGCGCGGGAGTCACCTGGTTCATGTCGGACATGAACCAGTCTCCGGACGTGGTGCTCAAGGAATGCGCCCGTTTTTGCAAAATGGCACCGTCGATCCGCAAGGTGTTGATTACCCTGAAACTGACCGATCTCTCACAGATTTCCGGAAAACAACAGTGGTTCGACTCGCTGGCGCAAATGGGGTTCAAAACCATCCGTCTCCAGCAGTTAGGCGTGCACCACAAGGAGTTCGCGCTGCTGGCTTTCAAGTGAGGCCCGCTCGCGGGCGTCAATGCCGGTGGCTGGCGCTGTGGGAAATGTCCTCGCGATCGATGCGGGTGATCGAGCCGGCGGGCACGTCGGGCAGGATGCCGATGCGGCGCACCCCGGCGGGCACCCGGGAGGCTTTCTGCGAACTCTCCTCGAGTGCCATGGCACGGGGGGAGCGCGTTGAATGCCAAACGTGATCTTTTGGCACAAGCTATGCTCTTCCGGGCTCGGGCTTTCGATGAGAGCGATTCATTATGATGGACTGGGTTCCCGACTTGAGACAGCTGAGAGCATTCGTTGCCGTGGTGGAGGAGGGGAGTTTCACGCTTGCCGCCAGAAGGATCTTCGTCACCCAGTCGGCGGTCAGTCATTCGCTGCGCGCGCTTGAGGAGCAATTGTCATGCCGCTTGCTGGATCGCACGGGCAAGCGGGTCGGCGTCACTGCTGAGGGCGAGTTGTTGCTCAGACGTTGCAAGAGGGTGATTTTCGAACTCGAACAGGCAGCCCGGGATCTCGATGGAACGCGCCGTTGGGGTCAAACCCGAATCCGTATCGGTGCGCCTCACAGCCTTTGTCATTTTCTCATCCCATCGGTGCTGCGTGAATTCCGCGATTGTTTTCCGCGCTGTGAGCCGGTGATCGAAGCGGGCGACACCAACGTGCTGTTGGACCGCCTCGCGGGTGCCGACTTGGATCTGGTCGTCGGGCTGAAGCCTCGCGGCCGGGGGGAGGATGGATACCGGGCGATGTTCAAGGACCGCCTCGCTTTCGTGGTTTCGCCATTTCATCCGTGGGCGATCGACGCCTCGACCGTGCTTTCCACGATCAACGACCACCAATTCATCATCTACGCCAAAGCCACGGAAACGCATCGGCTCATCGAGGAATGGCTGGAGCAGCATGGCGGCCGTGGCAAAAAGCCGCTGGTGCTCGGAGACATGCAGGCGCTCAAGGAAATGGCCAAGCTCGGCATCGGGGTGGGCATCGTCGCCCCCTGGGTCGCCACCCGCGAGATCGAGGACGGCAGTTTGAAAGTCGTCGATATCAACGAGCCGGGAATCCGCCGCGAATGGGGGGTCTTCCATTCACCCGAGCGCGAGCCCAGTCTGGTGGAGGAGACTTTCATCGGCCTGTGTGAGATGGCCTTCGCCGCGATGCCCTCGAGCCTGACGGATTGATGAAAAGCCATCCCGGTTTCCCGGAATGGCCTTGTCAAGAGTCAGCCGGTCGATGGATGGGTTGTTGGGTGAGATCGCATCGAAAGTCTGCTCGTTCTGGCGCAGGCCGACGTTGCCGATGAATGCCGCATGATCATCAATGATCCGCTGGCGTCCGGCCTTCACCGTGGTATCAAATCCGGCGTATTGGATGTCACCTCGGTTGAGTGCGTTGGTCTCGGGATCGGCGATCACGCTGTTTCCCAACACGAAAGGGCCGGCGTTCGGGCCCCCGCCGCCGTTGTCGTCATTCTCCACAGCTTGGCTGAACTCACCTTCGATCAAGGCACTGAAACCATGCCACGCCTGGGTCTTCAGGCCGGGGCGTTCGCGCACGCCGAAGGCATGCGACGGATCCCCTGCCACCATCAGAAGCAATCACGGACTTTGGATGGCAGGGGCGGGAAATTCAGGGATTTCCCGATTGAATGAACTTCACCAGATCCTCGCGGGTCTTCACCAAGTCCGGTGGATTGAGGTAGAACATGTGGCCGCCGTCATAGTAGGTGGTTTGAATGTTGGCGCGCGCCTGCGCCGACAAGCCTAACAGGTGCCGGATCGAATGGGCGACGCCTTCGGGCGGTGTGGCGAGGTCGGTGTGGCCGCCCATCACGAGGATCTTGAGGTGCGGATTGTCGCGCATCGCGGTGCCGAGACGACCGCTGACATTGACGACCTGGTTGTTGGTGTTCCAGCGCCACGGCTGGACCTTTCCGGTTAGGATTTCATAGGGTTGGTCCTCCTTGTATCCGAGCTCGCGCCCCAGGTAGTCGAGCATCGCGGTGGAGAACGCACCCAACGCCAGCGAGTAGGACGGATCGTATTCCGGAGTGGCGGCGGACTTGTCGGTGGTGTCCCAGGCGACCCGCGCATCGAAGCGGCCGATCACTTTGCCTTCCTTGCGAAGAAGCTCGGCCCGGAAAAAGCTGGGATCGATCCGCAAATCATGGGTCAGCCAAACCTCCGCCGCGATCCCGGTGAAGGCCGCCAGTTTGGTGGCGAGAGCCGCACGATCCTCTTGGCTGAGCGCGCTGCCTTTGAGCAGTCCGGCGGCGTAGTCACCGAAGGCGAAGTCCGTGCATTGCTTGACCAAGGTGTCGCGATCCCCCTGGATTTTCTGATGGAAATGGGCGGTGCCGGTATAGGCCGGCAGGAATACCAGAGAGGCGAGATCATTTCCCTGGGCGGACTGCAGGGTGGCGAAATCGAGCAGGGATGAAAGCAGCACCACGCCGTTGAGGCTCATTCCATAGCGCGATTGCAGGTGCTGCGACAGGCCTGCCACGCGGATGCCGCCGTAGGACTCGCCTAGCAGATATTTGGGGGAAGCCCAGCGGTCGTGCTCGCTGATCCAGCGCCGGATGAAATCGCCGACGGATTCGATGTCCTCGTCCAAGCCGTGGAAATCGGCCGGTTTTGCGTCGGTCTCGGCGCGGCTGTAACCGGTGGAAACCGGATCGACGAAAACCAGGTCGCACACATCGAGAATGCTGAGCGGATTGTCCATGATCCGGACCGGCGGAACCGGTGCGGTGGTACCATCTCCAGGGAGTTGGAGGATTTTCGGGCCGAGCACGCCGATGTGGAGCCAAACCGCGGAGGAACCCGGGCCACCATTGAAGGCGAACATCACCGGGCGGGTGGACGGATCCTTGACGTCGGTGCGCACGTAGCTCACGTGGAAAATCGATGCCCGCGCTTTGCCATCTTCCTTCTTGAGTTGCAGCTTGCCGGTCACGACGCGGTAGGGGATCACCTTGCCAGCGATCGTGACCTTCGCTTCCCGAGTCACGGGCTCGACAGGCTTCGGCGAAACCAGCTCCTTTTCCGGCGGGTCTTTGGGTTTTTCGGGATCCTGGGCGGCAAGGGCTGACAAACTCAGACCGATCACAAGCGGACAAATAAAGCGCATGGCGCGGAGCGTAATGCGAAATTGCGGCTTGTCGATGGCTCTTGATCACTGAATCCGGGGGGCCTCAGTTGACTTGCATCGCGGTGATTTCCGCACGCAGCATTTTAACAAGTTCTGGCGGTCCAAGAACTTTCGCCTGACTTCCGAAACTCAGAACCCAGCGCAGGACCTCCTCGAGCCGCCCGACTTCAAAGCGGACTTCGACTCTCGTGCCTTTCACATTCAACGGGATGATTTCCTGAGTGGGGTGCCAGCGTCGTTCCTGAGCGAGACGCGCCGCGTAGTTTTTCAGCTCCACGCGAACCACTTGCCGGGAGTAGTCGCCGGCGACACTCCAGATGCCGAACGATTGCTTTAAGTGATCGCTCCCATTGAAATCAAGCGGTCGTTTAAAAGCTTCGCGGGTCACCTTGACGCGGGTCATACGCGGCAGCGCGAAGGTTCGTAGGGCTTGGCGCTCAAGATCGATCGCGATCAGATACCAGCCACCGTCCACCTCACCCAGATGGAGCGGTTGGACCCGCCGGAGTTCGCTGGAATCGGCATCCAGTTTCCGGTAAGAAAAGTTGATAACTGTTTGATTTAGAATTGCCTGGGCAATTTCACCAAAGCGCTTCACATCGCGGGGGCTCTGTTCCACGGCCTTGCGGGAAAAGGCCGTATCCAGATTGCTCCAGGCGAACGCGATTTTATCGTCCATGCCCCGGGTCATCTTGGCGAAAATTCGATCCATGACCTCTGCCAGCGGCGTTCCTCGCACGGATTCCAAGGCGGTTTTCGCGAGGAACAAGCCAGCGAGTTCTTCGACGGTGGTCTGGAATACCGGGAAATCGGTGACGTCCTCGTCATAGTAGTAGCCGTGGAGCGCCTCGTCATATTTGACCGGCAAGCTGAGTTCATCGCGCATGAACGTGACGTCACGCTGGATGGTCTTGCGCTGCACGCTCAGTTGATTCGCCAGTTTGGTGCAGTTCGGATACGAGCCGCTCAGGATCGCCGAATGGATTTCATAAATTCGGAACAACGGGCGGCGGGTCACTCCGTGACGATGATTCGCATCGTGCATGAGGTGGGCGATGTCTTGCTGAAGTCGGCTCATTCACGCGGAGCATAGGATTTCCAGCGAACTCTACCAGCTAGAAGATCGGAGATTCGGGATTTAATACTTGTTACAATAAATGTAATGCGGAATCAGGCCTGTCGGAAGCCCCGGAAAGCCACTTCCGGCCCGCTTCACTTCCCGGCGATCTTGGCCACGGTGGCGGCATCGACGACGAAGGTGCCGGTGCCAAAGGACTTGGGAGCTTCACCCGCCGCAATCTGGTATTCGAAGGTTTTCACCGGCTTGGCGCCCGGCACCAGCGACATCAGATAGACGCGGATGGTCATGACCTCCTTGCCGGTGGCTCCCTCCAGTTTTTTGATCGAATACTGGATTTCATTCGGCCCCTCGAGGGCTCCGCCAATCACCACTTCCGCCTCTTTGGCGTTGGCAAACCGGTGGCGGCTGATCTTGTTGACCTGCAACTGGACCTCGCGGCCCGGACAGAACACGTAAACTTTCGCGATATATTTTGCCGGAGCCGCCGAGATCGGCGTGAGCGGCATGGTGCCCGATGGCTGGGCTTCAGGGGTTTCCTTGAGGTATTTCAAGTCGCCTGCGGCCAATTCCTTGCGGACTTCCGGCAAGCCGGTCAGATTGACGAAATCGGCCCGATCGTAGAGCCATCCCCCGCCGCCACGGACGAAGGAAAGCACGAGCAGGTTGGCGGTGGGATCGCCGCCGATGCCGAAGTCGATTTTGCCGAAATAGGAGGCCTTGGCGGTGGGTCCGTTTTTTTGGGCGTCGAGAAATTTCAGTCCCTGCAGACCCGGCGGCGGTGCCGGGAGGTTGAAAACACTGGCTGGAAATGGCAGCTTTTCCGAGACGAGCCGATTGCGAACCTCCACCCGGCGGTGCTCGGCGGTGACCCGCTGCCAAGCCGACGCGTCGCGACGGATCATCGCCTCGCGCCACGCATTGTAGGTGGTTTCCAAGGCCGGCCGCACATCCTCCTGCGCTGCGCCAACACTGCAAAAGCCCACCGCAAAGGCAAAAATCAATCGCTTCATGTGAGAAACGATTGGACAAGAAGCCCCATTTCACAACAAACAAATCGCAGGTCGTTTCGATTGGACGGCTGCGATTGACCTATGAGTAGTATTCTGCAGAGGGTGGCGCCGATTGGCGAGGCGCGAGATCGGGAAATTCTCAAGGACGCGGCGACATACGTCTATGACCAAACCCCGCAGGGCGACGTTCTCGCTCATGTTTTTTTGCCGGAGAAACCCAACACCGGGCCGCGCCCGGTCATCGTGTTTTTCCACGGCGGGTTCTGGGATTCACCAACGCCGACGCAATTTGTCCCCCACTGCCTGCACTTCGCAAGTCGCGGGGCGGTGGCGGTGGCGGCCGAGACTCGAACCTCGTCCAAGCATGGCACCGGCCCGCTGGAAGCCATCGAGGATGCGCGGAATCTGATCCGCTGGCTGCGCCATAATTTCGACACCTTCAACCTTGATCCCACCCGGCTCACCGTCGGTGGCGCCGGAGGCGGCGCATTTCTGGCGCTGTTGGCAACCATGCCGAAGGTCAAGGATCTGCCACCGGTCGATGGACTAACCTGCACGCCGCAAGCGCTGGTCTTGTTCAGCGCCTTGGTCAACACCACCGGGAAAAGTCCGGCGGCGGAGCGCTTCCCGGATGCGAAAAGCGCCAAGCGCCTGAGTCCCGGCAATTTGATGCGCCGAAAACTGCCGCCGATGCTGCTTTTCCACGGCAAATCCGACCGGATCACCCCGTTCGAGGACGTCGAAAAATTCCGCCGCCGGATGCGCTGGCGTGGCAACAGTTGCGAGTTGATCGACTTCGAAAAGGCGGACCATAGCTTTTTCAATTTCAACGTCAGTCACAAGCACTTCGAGCTCACTTTGGGCGCTGCGGACCGGTTTCTGGTCGATCGCGGATTGCTGCCGCCAGAGGACGCGGCTGAGATCGTTTGAGGGATGGTGCCGGCCAGGTATCAGGCACAATTCCTGCTTGGCAGCCTCGATGACCTGCATTTTTTCCGGCCCCGCCCGGGCGTTATCGCTAGGTCGCTAATTCCCGAATTCTGATGAACGCGTTTTACCACTCAAGCACCCCGCTCGTCCCCGGTTCCCTGCACCGGCTTTCCCAAGAACACGACAACTGCGGCATGGGGGCCATCGCCCACTTGAAAGGAAAACGCAGCCATCAAATCCTCAATGACGCGCTCACCTCGGTCTGCGGCATGACCCACCGCGGAGCCGTCGATGCGGATATGAAAACCGGTGACGGCTCCGGTGTTCTGACCCAGATCCCCCGCCCGCTTTTCCGCAAAGCTGCGGAAAAACTCGGGCACATCGTGGCAAACGACGCGGATTTGGCGGTCGGCGTGTTTTTTTTTCCGTCTGAAAATCCCGCAGCCATCACCGAGATCCGTGAAATCGCCGCAGGAGTGCTGGCAAAGCGCGCGATCCCGATGATCGGTTGGCGCGAGGTGCCGGTGGATCCCGAGGCTTTGGGTAAGATCGCCGTTGCAAGCCGTCCGCAAATCGAGCAGCTGCTGATGACCCGCCCGGCCGCGATGGATACCGGGGATTTCGAGCGGAAACTCTACCTCTGCCGGCGCGAAATCGAACATCGCACCAAAACGATCCCAGGCTTTTACATGCCGACGTTTTCCAGCCGCCTGATTTCCTACAAGGCGCTCGCCATGCCCGCTGCTTTGCGTGCCTTCTACTTGGATTTCAGCGATCCGGATTACGAAATTGCCATCGCCCTCTATCACCAACGCTTTTCCACCAACACCTTCCCCGCCTGGCCACTCGGCCAGCCGTTCCGGATGATGTGCCACAACGGCGAAATCAACACCGTCGAAGGCAACCGCAACTGGATGACCTCCCGCGAGGAATTCTTCGCTTCCCCGATCTGGGGGGATGACATCGGATTGGTCAAAGACCTCATTCGGCACGGCGAATCGGACTCCGCCTCGCTCGATCATGCTTTGGAACTGCTGATTCTCTCGGGCCGCTCGCCGGAACACGCCATGTGCATGCTGGTCCCGCCCGCCTACCGCAATGACGAGGATCTTTCCGACGAAGTCCGTGCGTTCTACCAGTTCATCCGCTCCTTTTCCGAGCCGTGGGATGGCCCGGCTGGCCTCGTTTTCACCGACGGCACCAAACTCTGCGCCTCCCTCGACCGCAACGGTCTCCGCCCGTCACGCTACAAAATCACCGAGGATGGCGTGCTTTACATCGGCTCCGAAGCTGGTGCCGTGATCTTCGACGACGCCACGGTGATTCGCAAAGGTCGTCTCGGACCGGGCCAAATGATCTCCGCCAACACCGTCACCGGCGAGTTTAAATACGATCGCGAGATCAAGGAAGAGCTCGCCAAGCAAAAGCCCTACCGCCGTTGGATCGATGAGAATCGCCTCGAACTCCGCAAGTTCGTTTCTCCTCAGGCGCACGTCCCGGAGATCGCTTACTCGTCACTGGAACTCTCACAACATCAAGTGACTCATGGGATTTCTCTTGAAGAATTGGACATGGTTTTCCCGCCCATGATGAAGAGCGCCCAGGAGGCGGTTTTCTCGATGGGAGACGACATTCCACTTGCCATCCTTTCGACTCAACCGCGCCTTTTATACACCTATTTCAAGCAATTGTTCGCCCAGGTCACCAATCCCCCCATCGATCCGATCCGCGAATGGGCGGTGATGTCCCTGGCGGCCGGACTCGGCGTCGAGCGCAACTTGCTCGCCGAGACTCCGGCGCACTGCATGACCGTCAGCCTGGACAGCGCCATCCTCTTCGAGCACCAGCTTGAGAAGATCAAGCACCTTGAGGAACATGGGTTTCCATCGGTCACTCTCGACTGCACCTGGCCCGCTGCCGCAGGTGCCGCCGGCCTCAAAATCCGCCTCGATGAAATCTGCGCCGAAGCGGAATCCGCCGTGCGGGACAACCACAATCTTCTGATCCTCTCGGACCGCGCCACCTCGACCGCGCGGATTCCCATTCCGATGCTGCTCGCGATCGGCACCGTTCACCATCACCTCAACCGCATCCGCATGCGGATGCGGGCATCGATCGTCTTGGAAACCGGCGAGGCCCGCGATGTCCATCAAATCGCCTGCTGCTTCGGCTTTGGTGCCACCGCCATCTGCCCCTACCTCGGCTACGCCACCGTCCGCCAACTCGTCGCGGCGGATGCCGGAAAGGGTAAACTCGGCGATCTCAGCGCCAAGAAGGCGATGACAAATTACCGCAAGGCCCTTGAAAAAGGCATCCTCAAGATCATGTCCAAAATGGGCATCTCGGTCCTGAACTCCTATCAAGGAGCCCAAACCTTCGAAGCCATCGGCGTCGGCAACGAAGTCGTCGATTTCGCCTTCACCGGGGTTCCCTCAAAAATCGGCGGCGTTGGCTTCCTCGAAATCGCCGAAGAATCCATCATCCGCCACCGCGCGGCCTTTGAAACGATCGTTCCAGAGGGCGAATCTCTCGACCTTGGAGACCCCGGTTACAACCGCTACCGCAAGGCGGGCGAGCGCCATGTTTACACCACCGAGGTAATCAAAAACTTCCACACCTACGTCAAATCCGGGCGTCCCGAGGATTACGAGGAATATGTCCGTGTCTCATTGGAAACCAAACCTGTAGCCATCAAAGACCTGATCGATTTTGTGCCCGGTGCGGACGGCCCGATCCCGCTCGATGAGGTGGAGCCGATGGAGAGTATCCGCCGCCGTTTCACGACTGCCGCGATGTCGCTCGGAGCGCTTTCTCCGGAGGCCCACGAGACCCTGGCCATCGCCATGAACCGCATCGGCGGCAAGTCGGACTCCGGCGAAGGCGGTGAGGATCCGATCCGTTACAAGCCCTACGCCAACGGCGATTTCGCCCGCTCCTACATCAAGCAGGTGGCCTCGGGTCGCTTCGGTGTCTCCGCCTATTACCTCGTCAATGCCGGCGAGCTGGAAATCAAAATGGCCCAAGGCGCGAAACCCGGCGAAGGCGGACAACTTCCCGGCCACAAGGTGAACGCCCTGATCGCCCGGCTGCGGAACACCCAGCCCGGCGTGCAACTGATTTCACCGCCTCCCCACCACGATATTTACTCGATCGAGGATCTCGCCCAACTCATTCACGACCTCAAGGAAGTGAACCCGCGCGCCCGGATCACCGTGAAATTGGTCGCCGAATCCGGGGTCGGCACCGTCGCCGCCGGCTGCGCCAAAGCCTCCGCCGACAATATCCTGATCTCCGGCCACGACGGTGGAACCGGCGCATCTCCCCTCTCCTCCACCAAGCACGCCGGCTCGCCTTGGGAACTCGGACTCGCCGAAGCCCAGCAAACCCTGCTCATCAACAACCTCCGCGACCGCGTGATCCTCCGCACCGACGGCGGCATCCGCAACGGCCGCGATATGGTGATCGCCGCCATCCTCGGCGCCGAGCAGTTCAATTTCGGCACCACCGCCATGATCGCCATGGGCTGCGTTTACGTCCGCAAGTGCCACCT
>JBIPMR010000292.1:0-5232 GCA_044369025.1 Luteolibacter sp. | reverse complement strand
CTCGGCGCTGAGGGTGGAGCCGACGGGTTGCACGGCGGCATATTGGCCGCCTTCCCAGCGCAGGTTGCGGATTTCGCGCGGTCCCTGCCAGGCTTTGCCGGCGACGTTGACGCGGCCCTTGGGTCCGCCCTGATAGGTGGGGCTGATGCGCAGGTCGGTCACGGTCTGCCAATCGGCGAGCGGCGTGGTGATTTTGGTGTCATTGGGGACGAGATCTTCGAGAGCCACGGTGATGGTCTGCCAATCGGGGGAACCTTTCAACTCCTTGGCCGCGACAAAGTCGCCTGCGGGCACCTTGTTGCCATAGATTCCCCATGCATTGGTGCTGATTACGACGGCGAGGGTGTTGTCGCTGGTCGAGCGGATTTCAAAGACCAACTTGCCACCATCAGGTCCACGCCATTTCGGGTCTTTGAGTTTGGCGGTAATCGCAGCCCACAGCGGCGGGTGCCCCCAGTTGGATAGATACCAATCGTGCCAGCCACGCTCACCGGCATCGATCATGCGCTCGGGCAGGTCTGTAGCACGTATGCCGGTAGCCCGCCATTTGGCCGGCGATGCGGTGAGCACGCGGGAACTGATCGTGAACACATCGGAATTCCCGGAGCCAGGCGGATGGGCGATTTTCCGATAGGCTTCGGGCGTGTCGTAGGTTACGTTGGCATAGGCAAAGAGCGGTTGCTCCAATGACATGAGCGGGGCGGGGGCGATCCACTGATTGCCTTTTTTCTCGGCCTTGGCATCGCGCCAGAAACGGGTGGTGGGATGCGGGTCCACCGAGTAATAGATATCTACGGCCTTGACGGGGCGTGACTCGTCGGGGTTCGCGCTGAGGATCGGAATGCCGTCGGAATTGTTGGTTAGCAGGGTGAGTTGCGGTGTCTGCGGGAAGGTGAAGGCCTTCTTGAGGTGTTGTTCGAAGAAGAGGTGCTTGGTGAGGCCATGGGCTTCATCATGAATATGATTGCGGTGAGGCGTGATGCTGAAGTGTATGAGGGAGTCCGGCACGTTGCGCCAATTCCACGCCATGTGGTCGATGGTCGCATGGAAATCGTTGGTCGGCGACAGCCAGAGAACCGGGCAGGTGATGCGCGGGATGTAGGCGTTGTCGGAAATGCAGGCGCGTTGGATCGGGCTGACGCTGGTTTTGATGCAGCCGGGCAGTTCGGTCTGGCTGACATCGATCTCGCCGCAACCGCCGCAGGATGGCACGGCCGCTTTGACCCGGCGGTCGATGCCTGCCAGGTTGGTAGTGAGTTTGCCGCCCATCGAGTGGCCGTAAACGCCGAGGCGGGACGGATCGACTTCAGGTTGTTGCTCCAGGAATGTCAGTCCCCGGCGGGCGGCGATCAAGACGATGAACCAGTTGGAATTTCGGGGGGACTCGACGGCATCGAGGGTGAAGTCGTCCGGAGTGATGCCGCCGGCAAAGTGGTTGACCTTGTTGCGTTGTGGCGGGTGGGTGGCGTCGAGCTTGCCCCAGTCGGTCTGCGGGCCATCCCAGGAGCCGCTTTCGTTGACGGATTTCGGGACCGGGATTCTATTTCCGCCCCAGTTGAGGGAGAGGCTGGCATAGCCGTTTTTGGCGTCGGACATCGGTCCGTCGAGGCTGGCCGATTGGCCGCCGCCGTGCAGGTGGAGCAGTGCGGGCAGCTTGGTGCCGCCCTTGGGAAAGCAGTAGATGCCGGCGACTTTCGAGGCGGTGCCCTTGAAGGTGCCGACTTGGTAACGAACGAGTCGCGCGACCACGCCATCCTGCTCCCATTCCTTGAGGACCTCGGTTTCGAGAGGCTCTCTTTTGGGGTCGTAGTCCACCCACAATTCATCGAGGGTTTGCGGGACCTTGTCATCCTTGAGCGGAGGCAAGGTTTCCGCCGCGAGGCGGTTTGATCCGATCAGAGTGAGGATTGCGGCCACGGCGGAAGCGGTAGTTTTGAGTTTCATATTCGGAGGATCGATGGGGTGAGGATGGGTTCGGGACGAGGGCGCTCGGGAGTGTCCAAGGCTGCCCGGAACCGGTAGCCAATGGGTTTGATCAATGCAGCACTCAGCTTGGCCCATTCCCCAGACTCTGCCTATCCTCATTTCATGGGATACCCGCGTGTTGGCTACGTCCATCGACTCCTTCCGTGGGCGGGTATTTAGCCGCCGGGTGTGGGCGGTGCGGGAGGAATGATCTCGGTGAGGAATTTCACCATGGGTTCTCCTCCGGGCGTAGCTGGAGGACCGATGAAAACCATGTCCCGCCCGGTCGGTTGGCCGAACAGGCGGGTTTCAAAGACGATTTTGCCGGTTGCATCACCCATGAAGAAGGGGAGAAATCCGCCCTTTTCCGAGACATTCGATTTGATGACGGCCATCTCCCCAGCGGGCAATTTGTGGATCTGTCCGCCGAACTTGACCTGCATCTCTGCGGTGGAGAAGTTGACAAAGCGGAAGGATCCAGGCGGGAAGACATCCAGCGCATCATTCACCCCGTAGACCCTGAGCGGCAGTCCGGTGGAGTTGGGAACCGGGTCGATGAGAAACATCATCCGCCGGGCTCCGGCGACCAAAGGCGCCTTACCCACCAGCTTGTAAGTCGTTGCTCCGTCCGCGCCTACCGTTTTCTCATACAACTCCAATGTGACAGCCTCCTTCAATGGATAGAGTTGCGACCGGTTGCCGAGAGAGAACTCCAGCGGCAGGTAGCTTTTGCCATCGCGATACAAGATCGCGGAGATGGGAAGCTGTTGCCAGACCACACAGGAGAATTCCACCGCCGGTTTGCCGGGCGCGGATTGGGCGCGCAGCAGTGGAGGACATCCCGCCAGCAGCAGAATGCATGCGGCGCAAAGGAAGCTGGCGAATCTTCGGGTCATCAGGCTTGGGTGTTGCATGCTATCTGCGAGGAGATGGTTTCCGGTCGGAGGGAGGACTTACCGGGATGGTCTCTGATAGAAATCTCATGATCAGCTCGGTCCGGCCTTCGGCGGGCGGGCTGATGATGACCAGTTCGCGTCCCGAGCGCTGGGCGAAAAAGCGGTTTTCAAGGACATTGCGGCCTTCCTCGTTCTTGATGATGGCGGGAAGGAATCCGCCAGCTTCCGGGAGTTCCGGCGTTGCGACTTTCAGTGCACCATGAGGCAGTTCGTGGGTGACTCCGGCCAAGTCGATCCGCAGCAGATTCGGCGTCTGATTGAAGAAGCGGAACGATCCGGCTGGAAAGGTTTCCAAAGAGTCGTCCATCCCGAGAAGCTGCAACGGCAGGCCGTTGGAATCCTTTTTTGCCTCAATCAGGAAGAGCATCCTCTTCACCCCTTTCAGCAGCGGTGCGATACCGACCCGCTCGTATTCCGGAGACGCATTGGATGTCCCCGTATCAGTGGCTTTCTCGTTTCGGATGAACAATTCCAAGACGCCAACGCCCTTGAGTGGATAGACCTTCGAGCGCTGTCCTGCGGTCAACTCGAGCGGCTGGTGTCGTTTTCCATCCTGATAGAATAGTTCCGGGTAGGGCAGGTTATCCCAAACGGCACAGGTGAATTCGATGGCGTCCGAGTGGTCGGAAGTCTTTTCTTTCGCCTGCACCGTGGATGAGGTGGTAAGCGAAAGCATGGCCAATAATACACCCAACAGCAGTTTCGTGTTCATGAGGGACAAGGGATCACGTTTCATTGGAATTCAACCAGCGGAACTTGACGATCTTGAAACGGCGGCCGAATTTCTGATTGATGGAGTTGAGCTTGGAGGCGGATGGAGACAGCGGGTCGGTCGCCTCGTCCCATGGCTCATTGTTGGCGGCGTCCGTGACGGGATCCATGTATTCCGGGAAACGCTGCACCACCACCTCGCAGGTGGCACGGGCAAGGATCTGGCTACCGTCCTTGGAGCGGGCCTCACCGTAGCCGCGGATGCGGAACGTGTCGGAGCGTGCGGCCAGGCGGGGGGCGAGCGGTAATAGTAAATCCGCCTGGGTGATGTCGGTCGGAATGCCGGTGGTGGTCTTGCGGTTACCGACCGGGAGCGGGTCGCGCAAGTAGCCTGAGATTGCTCCGGTATAGACTGGAGAGACACCGCCGGCGCCGTTCTGGACCGGGGTGTTGATATTGGCGGCTTCGATGGCGGCCTGCAGCGCTCCCATGTAGTTTGCCGCTGTCTTCGGAGTGCCGACCCGATGGTTGATGAAATCGGATAGACTCATGAAGGGAGCGCGGAGTTTGACTTCGTCAACGATCTTTTGTGCCAGCAATTCCACTTGGGAGTCGCTCAAGCGGGAAAACCCCGACCATAACGATGCGGCGCCGTTGCCGGGAGCTGCCGGTGACGTGCTGGATGGAAACGGGCTTCCCGAACTGCCATCCGTGCCGCCGGATTGGGCATAGTCGATTGCCAGATTGCGATTGGCGCGCAGGAAGGACTTCCATGCCGCAACCGAGGTGGAGTTCACATTGAACACCCCGTCGATCATGCTGTAGGCACCCGTTTTTTTGTAGCCGTCGGGCGCCGAGAGCGCGGTGACGACATCCGCGGGGGCGGCACCCTGTGGAAGATGCGGCCGCAACACCGGATTGGCGCGGGCATTCTGATAGTCGGGTCCGAAGAAGTCAGTTAGGGTTTGAGTCAGCGATCCCGTCGCCGAATAGCCGCCGCCACTGATATTGAAATCAGGTGCGATCCCGGAAAGGTAATAGCGGTCGAACAGCGCGTCGTTGAGCAACCAGGAGCTGTCGGATGCGGTGACATCGCCAAAAACCTTCAACGGTCCATAGGGCGAAACAGGCGAAACGAAGAGACTTGCCCAGGAGTTGCCAAGCGCATGATAGGGCTCCGCCGAGCGCACGGCAAGGGCCGCATGGGAGAACGAGGCGAGCGAGATGAGCGGCCCGGATGGGATGTTCGACATCGGCACCGCGGTCGAACCTCCGGAATAGCTCGCCCCCCAGAAGCCATTCTTCAGGGCGGTGGCCGGGAAGCGGATCGCGCATTCCGTCAGCAGTGTGTTGGCCCCACCTGCCCGGCTCACCATGTTGTAGATCTGGTTCAGCTGGCACGGCCGCCAGATGTCGATGGTGCATCCGACCGGCGCCGGATTGAACTGCGAAAAGACTTCCACCGGATTCGGACTGTTTCCCGCAAAACTTGCCGGCTTGGCGAGGTAGCTGACGATACCGAAGAAATTCTTGGTGTTTGCAAGTGTGTTGGCAGCATACGGCCCCACCGGCGGAACAGCGACGTTCTGCCCGGGGTAAA
>JBIPMR010000291.1:0-5239 GCA_044369025.1 Luteolibacter sp. | reverse complement strand
CGCGGCAGTGAATTCAGCGCCTCTTGGATTTTTTGACTCGGGTGTCGGCGGCCTAACCGTCGTCCGCGCCGTGCAGGAACTTTTGCCTGCGGAAAACATTCTCTACCTCGGTGACACCGCCCGTCTGCCCTACGGCTCGAAAAGCCCGGCGACGATCCGCCAGTTCGCGGACGAGGACGTGCGCTTCCTCATCTCGAAAGGCGTGAAGGCCATCGTCGTCGCCTGCAACACCGCCACCGCCCACGCCCTGCCCAGCCTCCGCGAGCAATACCGCATCCCGATTCTCGGCGTGATCGAACCGGGAGTGGACGCCGCCCTCGCCGATCCGGGCGCCGAGCGCATCGGCATCATCGCCACCCGCGGCACCATCGGCTCCCACGCCTATCAGCACGCGCTGGCGCTGCGCCGCACCGGCCTGATGATCCATGCGCAGGCCACGCCGCTGCTGGTTCCTTTCATCGAGGAAAACTGGCTCGATCACCCGGCGGTCCACATCGTTTTGAAAGCCTATCTCGATCCGTTGGTCGACAAGGGCATCGATACCCTGATGCTGGCCTGCACCCATTATCCGTTGTTGATTCCGATCCTGCGGGAGATTCTACCAGCCGACATTCGCCTGGTGGATTCCGCGACCACCTGCGCCGAACATTTGAAAAAAGAACTCTCCCGCCTCGGCATGCTCTCGTCCGGCGGGCAGGACGGAAATCTGGAACTCCATCTGACCGATCTCTCCGATGAATTCGAATCCCTCGCCCGCCGTTTCCTGAAAAAATCCCCGGGCCGCATCCATCGGGCGGTGCTCGGCGTGTGAGTCGCAGCTGTTGACATGCGATGGACGAGCGCCTCCACTCTAAGCCGATGCAAGACCATTCCGCAGCCCTGATAGAAATGGCCCTCGCCGAAGACGTGGGTTCCGGCGATGTCACCTCGCAGTTTTTCATCCCGGCCGGGCGGCGCGCCGCCGCCTTCGTCACCATCCGCAAGGAAGGCGTGATTTCCGGCGTCAACCTGGCGGCCCGCGTTTTCACCACGGTCGATCCGGAGCTGGAGGTGGAGGTTCTCATCCCCGACGCCAGCCGGGTGGGCGAAGGTGCCTTGGTGCTCCGGGTGGAAGGCTCGGCCCGCTCGATTCTAACCGCCGAACGCACCGCCCTGAATTTCCTGCAACGCCTCAGCGGTGTCGCCACTCTCGCATCACGATACGTCGATGCCGTCAAGGGCACCCACGCGCGGATTCTCGACACCCGGAAAACCACGCCCGGCTACCGGCTGTTGGAAAAGAAGGCGGTTGTCGATGGCGGCGGAGTCAACCACCGCATGGGGCTCTACGACCGGGCGATGGTGAAGGACAACCACCTCGTTTCCGAAGGCGGCCTCGAGGAACTTCAGGGCGCGATCCGCCAGCTGAATTTCATCCACCCGGAGGTGGAAGTCGAGCTGGAGGCGGACCATCTGGAGCAGGTCCACGCTTTCCTGCAGCTCGAGGGCGTCGATCACATCCTGCTGGACAACATGACACTGGCGGAACTTCGCGAGGCGGTGACCCTGCGCGGCGATCGCAGCAAGCCCCAGCTTGAGGCCAGCGGTGGCGTCACCCTGGAAACCCTTCGCGACATCGCGCAAACCGGCGTGGATTTCATCTCGGTGGGTGCCCTGACGCATTCCGCCCCGGCACTGGATATCAGCTTGGATTTCACGCCGCTCGAAGGTTGATTGGTTTATGCGAGACGATTTCACCCCCATCGCCACCGCGCTTCCCGAGCCGTTCCGGCTTTTGATCCGCGAGTCCGCCGGCTCGACCAATGATGAAATCCGCAAGCTCGGCCAGGCAGCGGCCCCGGACGGCCTAATCCTGCTCGCCGAAAATCAAACCGCAGGCCGCGGCCGACGGGGGGCCGCGTGGTTTTCGCCAGCCGGCGAATCCCTGGCATTTTCCATCCTCGTCCGCCCGGACGAACCCAAGGCGTTGTGGCCACGACTCGCGCTGGCCGCGGGCCTGGCGGTCGCCGAAGCCGTGGAGTCGTTCGGCGAGCAGGCTGGCATCAAATGGCCCAACGATGTTTGGATCCGCCAGCGCAAGGTGGCCGGAATCCTGGTCGAGGCCGCTGCCGATTTTGCAATCGTCGGGATCGGGATCAACGTCACGACCCGCGAGTTTCCGCCCGAAGTATCGGAAATCGCCACCTCGCTCCGCATCGAATCCGGCCGTGAATTCCCGCTTCCCGACGTGCTCTCGGCCATCATCCGCCAATTTTCCATGCGCCGTCATCAGATCGGCGGCGATTTTGAGGATCTCCTCAACGCCGTCCGCGTCCGCTGCGTGCTCACCGGCAACCCGGTTTCACTCATCACCGCCCATCGCCCGAAAAACGGAGTTGTCGAGGGCCTCGCGCCCGGCGGCGAATTGTTGCTGCGCACCCGCGATGGGGTGGAGCGCTTGCTGCAAGCCGACGAGATCCGTTTGCTGCCTGGCTGAAATCGCCGGTATCCTTTCCGGAAAAAAGACATCACATTGCCGTTCATGAAAGCGATTCCCAGTTTGTTGATGATCGCCTGCGCCTCGGCAGCCGTCTGCTCGTGTGCCGATCCCAAATCCACACCTGCCGCTCCCGCCGCCAAAACGGCGGAAAAACCCCAGGCCCCGAAGCTGGTCGGCCGGGTGGCCTCCATTCCTGCGGACAAGCGCTTCGTCTTGATCCAGAGCTACGGCAAATGGGACGTCGAAACCGGGGCGATTCTCACCACCCGCGGCCCCGAGGATCGCTCCGCCAACCTGCTCGCAACCGGGGAATCTCTGGGCGAATTCGCCGCCGCCGATCTCCAATCCGGCCGCGTCGAAGTGGGTGATGCGGTCTACTCCCGCCACGTCCCCAAGCCATCCGAATGGTTGACAACTCCCGAAACGGCTGAGGTTCAACCTCTAGCGCCACCGGAAAATCTTCAAAAAAATAATTAACTTTTCAGGATTTCTTTGCTTTCAAAACCTCTCACAGGGATCTATTTTCAAAAAGTCCCGTTCGCAAAGCAGCCGAAATTAGAAATAATTTCAATTTGGAGTTGATTACTATCCGGAAATCCGGGTAGCTTCCCTACCGCAATGGCTGTGCCCCCTTACATGTCCCGAAACATGAACACTACAACCAGCCATAATGAAAACAATGAACGCCTCGGGCGCTTCGGTGAAAGCCGACGCGGACCGTCTTGCTGACTTCGTCCTATTTACACAACGAAGCTGCATCCTAAACCTGTCATCAGAACTCAACAAAGGGAACGTCTCATTCCCGCAGTTCTTCCTCCTCACCTACCTATCCAGCGAAGAATATCTCACGATGTCCGACATTGCGAAAAAGATGGGCCACTCGACGGCAGCCGCGACCGGCCTCGTCGATCGGTTGGAGAAACTGTCCTACGTTGAGCGCATGCACGCCGCTGAAGATCGCCGTAAAATCATGGTCCGCATCACCGCAAAGGGTATTGAACTCGTTGCGAAGATGCGCAACGAAATCGCGAACGATCTGGCAGGCATCCTGGCCGGAATGGATGAAGACCAAGCGGAAGCCGTGGAACACACCAAGCGCGCCATCCATGGGCGTGCGATCGCGTGATCCCGGAAACCGCTTCTGAAACATAATCCAGCTTGGCGAATCCTAAGCGCCTCCGTTACCGTCCCCGGGTGACGGAGGCGTTCCCCTTTCTGGCCAGCTTGAATGCGATCCCCGGCGTGCGCGCCGGCTGGGTCGAACGTGTGCCCGGTCTGCCGATTACCGGCGACCGCGATGAGGCGATGAACCTGCTGCGCCCGCACCATGTCGCCGCGGTGGATGATTTCGCCGGACCCGGCGCCCGATGGTGGCGCGCGGAACAAATCCACGGGACTTCGGTCGCGCTGATCCCGGGAGCCCCGCAACTCGCCGCACCGGATGGGATGCCGATGGTTCCCGGCGTCGATGGCCTGGTCACCCGCGAGTCCGGAATCGTGCTCGCCATTTACGTCGCCGATTGCGGCCCGATCTGGCTGGCCGACCGGGAAACCGGAGCCGTCGGACTCCTGCATTCCGGGAAAAAGGGCACGGCGGGAAATATTTTCCAAAACGCGCTGGAAGAGATGGCGCGGCATTTCGGCACCCGCCCCGGCGATGTCGTTGCCGTGCTCGGCCCGTGCATCCGCATGCCGGACTACGAAGTGGACTTTGCCGGCCAAATCGGCGACCAGGCAGAGAGCGCCGGCATCGGCGGCTATTTCGACAGCCGGCTCAACACCGCCGCCGATTTGTCCCGCTTCTACAGCTACCGCCGCGAACTGGGCAAAACCGGCCGCATGATGGCCATGATCACCCGCGACACCCCACCATGAGCTCCCTCACCGTCAAGGCCCCGGCCAAATTGAATCTATCCCTCCGGGTGCTCGCCCGGCGCGACGACGGCTTTCACGAAATCGACACGCTGATGGTGAAACTCCCCGGGCTGGCCGATGAAATCGAGTTTCAGGAAGCCGGCCGGTTCTCGTTCCACTGCGACGATCCGACCGTTCCCCATGACGAGAGCAACCTGGTGGTAAAGGCGGTGAGAGCCTACGAAGCCGCCACCGGCCAACCCTGCCGGCAGGCGATCACTCTCCGCAAAGCCATCCCCCACGGCGCGGGACTCGGCGGCGGCAGCAGCGATGCGGCGGCGGCGCTGCACGCACTCAACCAGCTTCATGGTTACGCCCTCGCCGTGGATCCGTTGCGAGAACTCGCCGCGAAACTCGGCTCGGACATTCCGTTCTTCCTCGCCTCCGGAGCCGCCCGCTGCACCGGCCGGGGCGAAAAAATCGAGCAGGTCGCCCCACCTCCCGCGCTGCGGGTGCTGCTCTTGAAACCTTCCTTCGGCGTCTCGACTCCGGATGCCTACGGGCGCTGGAAGGACTCTAACGAACTTCCCGGGATTTCCTACGCGCCGCAAAGTTGCAACGGCATTTCCCTGGTCAACGATCTCGAGCGCCCGGTGTTCCAAAAACACCGTTTTCTCGCCGAGCTGAAACAGTGGCTGCTGGAACGCCGCGAAACCGCCGCCGCCATGATGAGTGGTTCCGGATCCACCGTGTTCGCCGTGCTGCCTCCCGACGCTGATGCGGAATCCCTCGCCAAGGCCGCCCGCTTCGAGCTCGATCCCGGACTCTGGCACTGGGCCGGGACCACCGACGGCGTCCCTGGGACCGCGAGTCTGTGACTCGCATGTCCATGAGAAGCGCAAGAGA
>JBIPMR010000290.1:0-5243 GCA_044369025.1 Luteolibacter sp. | reverse complement strand
AACTGATCCAGCAAGTGGAGCAGCTTTCGAATCGCCCGGTGCACGTGATGGAAGATGCGGACTTGAGATCGAGGGCGACCGTAACTCCGGCGCGTCGCGGGGCACCCGGCCACATCGTGCGCTTCAGGCCTGGATCGCCATCGCTGGATTACCTGGTGGCGAGCCAGCTGCAGTTTTTGGTCCGGACATTCACGTGTCCGGCGGCCGACCGCTGGGACATCGTGTCCACTGACGCCGAGCGGGATGTCGGGATTAACGCGATGGGCCTGGGCGAATTTGAAGAGCCGTTCGCGCGGATGATGATCGGCAGCATCATCATCCAGCTCCGCACCTACTCCATCGGGTTCCGGGTGGACGACTGGATCTGGAAGAACATGCCCGGCCTACGAGAGCAGCAGGAAGTCGAGATCCGCACGCAGTTGGCCGAAAACGAACGGGCGCTGAAACCGGAGACGCGGCAGAAATTTCCCAAGCCGCTCGTGGACGCCAACACTTCGATGAACGCGTTGTATGCCACGCTCTGGGGCGAGAGGTTGCATGAAACCCGGTTTGTCATTCCGTTCGTGGCCATGGGCGACCGGGGCAAGGCCGCCGAGCTGCGTGCCGTTCTTGATGAACTTCCCGGCGAGCCGAAGAACGATCGGATCATGATCGAGCGCTGGGCCTCGGCCGCCCGCAATCAGGCTCCTTCCATTTCAAACCTTACACGACCGACTGATGCCGGACACGCCCCACGACATTCAGTTCCCGCTCGCAGACTTCGACCGCAGCCAACTGCCCGAAGATCAACGTGAGCTTCAGGGCGACGCCTACCTTCAGGCGATCCGCGAACATCTTGCCGCGCAGTTTGTCGGCCAGGGTGGCGCTGCGGAAGTGGCCGTGACTCACGACCGGGTGATCATCCGCTGGAAGGAGTCCGACGTAGCCGAGTCCCTGGCCGACCAAGGGGCGAACCATCTGAAGCAGAGAAATACCGAAAAGGGCATCGCCACCCTGCGGCTAGCCCTGCAACGCGACGCTAACGACGCGGCGGCGCTCTTCAATCTTGGCATGGGCCTCGGTGACACTGACCACGCCGGCGAAGCGCTGGAGTTGCTGCAACGCCTCGTCGCCATCGAACCCGACTATCCCGGCGCATGGGTGGCACTGGGTGGCACTGGGTGGCACTGGGTGGCACTGGGTGGCACTGGGTGGCACTGGGTGGCACTGGGTGGCACTGGGTGGTACTGGGTGGTACTGGGTGGCATGGGTGGCATGGGTGGCACTGGGTGGCACTGGGTGGCACTGGGTGGCACTGGGTGGCACTGGGTGGCACTGGGTGGCACTGGGTGGCACTGGGTGGCACTGGGTGGCACTGGGTGGCACTGGGTGGCACTGGGTGTGGCGCAGGGACGCGGTCAGCAGTGGGACGCGGCAATCCAATCCTTCCGCGAAGCCGTGGCCCGTCACCCGCAGGACGCGTTCGCCCGTAAGAACCTCGGGGCCGCCCTTTCGCAGACCGGTCAACTCGACGCAGCTCGCGACCATCTCAAGGCCGCGGTGGTGCTGCTGCCGTCCGACGCACAGGCGTGGCTCAACCTCGCGATGAACCTGGAGCAGTCCGGGGTGACGGCGGAGGCGGAGACCGCCTACCAACGCGTCATTGTCCTCGACCCCGGCGGCCACCTCGCCGAGAAGGCCGAAGCCGGCCGCAACCGGATCACGCAGGTCAGGTTCCGCAAGGCCGGCGGCGAACTCAGACCGGATGTCCTCAGCTACTGCGGTGAGGCCCTCAGCATGTTCGATGCGATGCCGAAGGACGAGGTTCAGAAGATCACGCTCGAAATCGCGATGCTGGGCGCGAAGGGGTTTTCGGTAAACGATCCTTCGAAAAAATACCAGCTACGGTCACTGCCCGGGGATTTCACCGGGCTGCACCTGCTATGCCTCGAATACGTCGGGTTCAAGATCATCGACCCCACCGTGGACATCGGCTTCGACATCTCCGCCGCGTATGCGGAGGGGTGCCGGGTAGGTCGCTAGCGGTGAGTCACAGCATCGAATGGGGTAGGGGAGCAGGGCTCTTGCTGGCTCGCAGTGGGACTTCAAACGTTCGGCGAACCCCGGTCGCTCAAGCCCTGCGAAAGTTCCGTGAAGTTGGCAGCGAGGCCTTCGGCACGACCTCTGTAGTCCGCCTCATTGCGGGCGATCAAATTTCACTTTTGAATCGGGAATGTTGACTTGAGGGAGGATTTTGTGTCTTTTTCAAGTGTCTGCGGGATTGTCTGCCCGCGGGCAGGAGCAAAAGAAATGATGGAAGGCCGGTAGTGGAGAATAAAAGCATGTTAAACGTCATGTGTCTGCTGCCCGCTCCAACCCTGATTAGAAAAACGGATGCAAGCCACCCTCTCAGCCTCAAGAAGCGTAGGGTAGTACTGTCCAATTCACGGCACACCAAGTGGGCTTGCATTTGAAAACAGACGGGTTCGCCCAAAGGGAACCCGGCAGATAAAACGAGTGACTCTCGATCGCATAAAACTCAGGGGCACCCATCGCCCAGCGGCAGAACCTGGCATTCAACCCGGAGGGCACGGCTTGGTCGTAGCCCCGGGGCCAAAATCACCGAGGGAGGATCGGACGGCGGCTGTCATGGCCCGCCGACCAGTGGAATGGAAAATCGCACACACCGTATCCAAGTGGTGCAAGAAGGGGAAATTAGAATGCCGCATGCAACTCGGGCGCCCACTATGGCGTTCGGGGCGGGTTCCAGGGGGTCGTGGTTTCACGCCGTCCCGCACTCAACCGGAAAGCACCCAGGCCGAAGCTGACAAGTCGCAAACGTCGCCCAGGCCCTGTGAGGTGGACCATTCAGGAGGAAAGTCGCGGGTTGCCGCGGCGGACTTCCAGCCATGCCGGTATCCGGAAACGATTGACAGCCACCCCCGCAGTAAGATGCACGATCAGGGAGACATGGTGGCAGGTCCGGTGCCGCTCACGCGAATGACGAAGTGGGATGAAACACCTTCCGGACCACGCTCCGGGGTGCCCGCCCTTGAAGAGAAGAAGCCGGGAAATGATCAGAGAGCGCCGCATGCCGATCCGCACACACGGGTTGCCGAAGAGCGTGAACTCGCAGCCGCCCCGCCAGGAGCTGTCAGTACCGGGGGACGCTTGTGCGTTCAAGGGTCAACTCGTCGCACCGCGTGGTGCCATTCCAACTCAGGATCCAACCCCGGCCATGTCGACGGCGGGACGGACGTGAGATCTCAAACCGGCGGCCCCGAGCGGGCCGGGAGTTTTGGAGATTGAACCCGCGGGGGGCTGACTGCCACCCCGAGCTAACAGGAACTCAACCCCCAGACCCCCGAACGTCGGCTTTTGCAGATTTTGGCGGAGCTTGTACCGATGGTAAAATTTTATGCTATAACTCGTTGGTTTTCAATGCAGCCTATCAGAATTTCGGCAAAGCTCCGACAGTTATAGTTAGCTGATAGAGGATTGCTAGATACTATATAGTCTTACATCTTTTTTCCCTACAGGTAAAAAAAGATGCGCTAAAAAAAGAGCGCGGATATTTTTATACATTTAAGAAACGTTGACTATCGGGAATCGTTAATCATTGCCCCGGAGGGCTGGGACTCATCGGGTTTTCCGGGAAGGAAGATGGCCCCTGCGGGGCCGGACGGCCTGCGGCCGCCCCGGGCGCTGGCGCGCTCCGCAGCCCTCTGGAACAATTTTCAAAAACTCGGTTGACGGCGTCCCGGCGGCGCGCTTTGCTTTGCCCAGACCGCACGCACTCAGTAGACCGCTAGATCTCAGTTTGACCGCCGCACTCAGTTTGACCGCCGCACTCCGTGGATAGTCAGTTTCCGTACTCGCCTACCGCTAGGAACGCAAGACCGCTAGGAACTTTAGAACCCGAGGCAGGCAGGATCTGGTCTAGGAAATTCGTGAGCTTCTGAAGCTCACCTCAACGGCTCGGAACCCCGGGCGGTTGACGCTCTCGAACTGTTGTGAGCGCTTCCCCGGCCTGCACCTGCTGTGCATCGAATGCTTCAGCTCAAGATCGTCGGCCTCATCTCGGGTCCGACAACTCCGTCGAGTCTGCGGGTCCGTGCCTTTGCGCGGGGAGCGTCCGCAGCGATTTAGCCCGGAAATTCCGGCTAGCAACAACCAACAAAAAACACTATCGTGAACATTGAGAAAACCGAGGATCAACTGATCCATCAAATCCGATTGCTCGCCGGCCAGCTCGGCGAATTACACCATAGCGAACAGCAGGGACCCTCCGATGCAGAGCACTATGATTTTCAGGTCATGGTGGGCCTTGCAAACGCGGCGGTAGAGATCACCGATTTTGCCCCGGAGAAGCTGTTTTACTGGCTGGGATACTGCTTGATTGCCCTGGGGCTGGACGTGGATCCGCGTGTCAGCGCGCTCATGGATGCGCTGGAGAACGAGGTGAATGTCCAGATCGACACGTTGTTTGAGAACGAAGACGAGAGCGCTCCTGAATGAACGCCATCTGGCGCTCCGTGAAAGCCGCCACTACTTCGGCATCTCGTGACCCCTGTCGCATAAAGGTGGATAGGCGTCGGCAAGTATCCGCTCGTCCAGCGGATGGCGCAAGGTCCGGTCGCCGAAGCCCCCGTAGCGTTGGCGATGCGCGTCGCGGACGGCTACGTCAGCACCACCACCATGTGCCGGGCCAGCGGGAGACTGATAGCTGACTACGTTCGACTGGCTCGTAATCAATAGTTTATGATAGAGCTAGGCTCATCGATGGGAATTCCCATTGCCCTCTTGGTCTGGGGGGGCACCACCGAGTAAACACACGTCTTGCGGATTGCGGGCAACACTTCAGAGGTGACCCACTTACGAAACCGCTTGGCTTCCGGTTTGCGGCTTTTGAGAGTCAGGGCGTAGAGGCCGGACTCGGTGACACACAGCATTTCCTGGGGGCCGCCGGGGGTGGCTACAGTGTACCGCCCCCTTTCGTCGGCGTCGAGGGACTCCGCCGTGCGCGTAATTCTTAATGTCACAGGCCCGGCAGACATCGGCGGCGACAAACCACGGGTTCCAAGAGGTGATCCATTTGCGAAACCGCTTGGCTTCCGGTTTGGCGGCTTTTTTGAAGGGTCAGGGCGTAGAGGCCGGACTCGGTGATGGCGACACGCGGATGGACCCAGGTGCCTTACTCGGCGCTCAAACCGCCCTGCCGGACAGCCACCAGAAGCGTTATCGGAATTCCGACAACGCTCGCA
>JBIPMR010000289.1:0-5246 GCA_044369025.1 Luteolibacter sp. | reverse complement strand
ACTGCGCGATCACCAGACAGGCGAGGAAGGCGACCTTCGAGGCGAGATAGGCGGACGGCCGCAAGCCACCGAATTTTTCCTTTTCGTAAATCGGCCGCTCGCCGGCGATTTCGCGGGCGGAATTGTTTGACCCCATCAGCGACAGCAGCACCACTTGGAACATGATGATCCCGGAAATGGCGGAGCCGACCTTGGCTTGGTCGGAGCGCACGCTTTGTTGTTCCTGGATTTCCGCGACGAAGTCGGTGGAGCGGGTGTCCGAGTAGCGGCGGATGTTGCCGGAGGCCTTGTCGCTGAAGAGGGTAACGAGGATCGGAAAACAAACGATGATGGCGAGCTGCAGAAACACCTGGCCGCGGTCGCGGAAAAAGATCCGCCAGCGGCGTGAAAGCAGGGTGGCGAACTGGCTGAAAAACCCGGGCAGGCGCAGGCCTTCTTCCGGGGCTTTTTCAGCGCCATCCACCGCATCCGGCGCGGCGGCGGGCAGATGCAGGTCGCCGCTGGCGATCATCTGCGCGCGGCTTTTCTCCATCATTTTCTGATAGGATTCGCGGTGTTTTTCCCACGAAGCCTGCCAGCGCTCGGACGGTTGGGCGGCGAGGCGCGGGTAAATCTCCTCGGTGTCGCTCACGGAAAAGTAGTGGGTCAACTGCTCCGGCGGCCCATGGAAGGCGACCCGTCCCTCGTGCAGCACGAGGATCGAATCATACAATTCCAAGTGCGCCAGCGAGTGCGTCACCGAAAGCACGATCCGGCCGTCCTTGCGCGAGAGATCGTGGAGCAAGCGTACGATTTCCCGCTCCGAGCGGGGGTCGAGGCCGGAGGTCACTTCGTCGCAGAGCAGCAGTTTCGGGTCGGAAACGAGCTCCATCGCCAGCCCGAGCCGGCGCTTCTGGCCACCGGATAGAACCTTCACCTGGCGGTCGCTGATCGGGCTGAGGCCGGTTTCCTCGAGCACCCGGTCGATCCGGTGATCGAGCTCGGCGGTGCTGGCGGACCGCACCCGCAGGCGGGTGGCGGCTTCGACGGATTCGTCCACGGTGAGCGGGTCGTAGGCGATCGAGAATTGCGGCACGTAACCGATTTCCGACGGGGAAAAATCGCCGTCTTCCGACAGGTTCCGCGAGTCCCAAAAAAGGGCGCCGCCGGATTCCGGGTTGAGGCCGGCGATGGTCTTGAGCAAGGTCGTCTTGCCACACCCCGAGGGGCCGACGATCGCCATGAAGTGCCCCTTCGGCACACGGATCGAAACCCGGTCCACAAGCGGGATTTGCTCTCCGTCTTTGCGGATGGTGAAGCTGACTTCCTGGAGTTCTAACACGGAATCGGGTTGGGGCTAGGCATCAAACGGCTGGGAAAACATTTCTCTATCGCCATTCTGAAAGAATACGGCGGCTGCCGGCAGGATCATTCAAGGGGAACGATGCGCAGGGTGCCGCCGGTCTGCCGGTGCAGGCTGGATGCCAGCGTCGGGGCCATCGAGCCCGCCGCGGGCCCGAGGGGCGTGGGGGCGGCATCGTTGTCGAGGGCGTTGCGCAGGGCGCCTTCCACCAGTTGGCCGCAGTGGATTTTCATCGGCGGCAGCGGGCCGAGTTCGCCGGTGAGGTCTTGGGCGCTGAGGCCCTTGGCCTCGTCGGCGGTTTTCCCCTTGAGCAGCTCGGTGGCCATGGAGGCCACGGCGATCGCCGTTTGGCAGCCGAACGCCTGGAACGACGCGCGATCGATCACGCGTTTGCCGTCTTTTTCGGTGAATTTCAGCCACATCCGCAACATGTCGCCGCACTCGGGCGAGCCGACGGTGCCCACCGCATCCGCGTCCTGGATTTCTCCTTGGTTTTGCGGGTTCGCGAGGGCGTCCTTCACTTTATCTTCAAATGAACTCATGAGTCGGTTGTTGGATCCACCGGCGAATGCCGCCGGACGGAAGCGCAAGCTAGGGCTCCTCCTCCACCAGTTCAAGCGCAGGTGTGACTCCGGCGCAACCGGCCGCGGGCGTATGAATCCGCAGCCGCGCGGCGTATCGAGGCCATGTGGAAAACGACTTCGATCTGGCTGATCACCGCCGCCATGACGGTTGCGGGAAACCTGGCGGAAAAACCTCATCCCAGACTGTGGTTCCCGAAATCCGCCGAAGCTCCGCTGCGGGCGCGGATGGAAAATGACCCGCTGCTGGCCCGGGCCCAGGCCGCGGTGATGGCCGAGGCGGGACGGATTTTGAAAAATCGCACCTGCCGCTACGAGATCCCTGATGGCAAACGCCTGCTCGCCGAATCCCGCCTCGCACTCCACAACATCACCCACAGCGCATGGGCCTGGCGCTTGAGCGGCGAGGACCAATTCCGGCTCCGGACCCTCGCCGAGCTCGAGGCCGCCTGCGCCCTCAAGGATTGGAATCCCAGCCACTTCCTCGACACGGCGGAAATGGCCACCGCCGTCGCCATCGGCTACGACTGGCTGTTTCCCACTCTCACTTCGCAACAGCGCGACACCTACGAGCAGGCGATCCTCGAAAAAGCCCTGCGACCCGCGACATCCGCCTACGAAAAAAACAGCCACTGGACCAAGCCCCGCAACAACTGGGCGCAAGTCTGCGGCGCAGGCATCGCTATCGCCGCCGCCGCGGTCGCCGGGGTCGATCCCGAACTCGCCGAGCCGTTGTTTGAAAAGGGCGGGCAACTCGTCAAGGCCTGCGAGATTTTCTACCAACCGGACGGTATGTATCCGGAGGGGCCGGGTTATTGGCATTACGGGACCAATTATCAGGTGCTGTTTCTCGCCGCCGCCGCCGCATTGGACCGGCCGGTGGAGGTCGATCCGATCCTCAAAAAGGCCGGCGACGCCATCATGCATCTCACCAGCCCCATCGGTGTGAATTACAATTTTGCGGATGGCGGTGCGTCCACCGAGACGCCCTCGCTGGCCCAAAGTTGGCTGGCGGCAGAATTCGCCGATGCCCCGCAAACCCGCCACATCCGCCGTTTGCTCGGGTCATCTCTGGCAAAACGCTCCTTCAAAATCGACCGCTTTTTCCCCCTCGCCCTGCTTTCGCTGCCCGCCGAGCCCGCCCCGGGACCGCAACCCAATGCCGCCGTTTTCGGCGGTGAGCAGGCCGTCGCGCTGTTCCGCAGCGGTTGGGCAAACGACTCCGCCTTTCTCGGCATCAAAGGCGGCACCGCTGCCGCCAGCCATGGCCACATGGACGTCGGTTCCTTCGTCTATGACGCCCACGGTCTGCGCTGGTTGCACGATTTCGGCAGCGAAAACTACAACCTCCCCGGCTACTTCGGGGGCAAACGCTGGGACTACTATCGCCTCCAGAATCGTTCCCACAACACCTTGGAAATCGACGGCCAGCTCCAAAACCCGAAAGCCAAACCCTGCGGCATCAGCCACTCCCAGCTCGCCGGCGACCAGCTCTCGGCGAGCTTCGACCTCACCGAGGCCTACGCCGGTTCCGCCGGCAAAGTCACCCGCCGCGCCAGTTTCCACAGCGCCACCGGCATCGCCCGGATCGATGACGAAATCACCGCTCCCCGCGGCGTGGTCGTGTGGCGCGCCTTCACCGACGCCGTCCCCGAACTCAAAGGCGACAGCCTGATTCTCCGCCAGAGCGGCCAACAAATCACCCTGCACAGAATTTCCAAGGCCGGAACCTGGAGCATCGCACCCGCCATCCCGCCGACCGCCGAAGAGAATCAGAACAAAAATTTCATGGCCCTCACTCTCACGGTTCCCGAAGCGGATCCCGTCTCGATCTCCGTGGAAATCCGTCCCTAACCGCCCCGGCAGGCATGCGCGTCAAGTTAAGGAGCAACGGCCCGCGTGCGGCGCACAAGGAGGGGCGATCCTCCGCTTCGCCCAGACCATGGAGAGTCAATGGCAAGCGCTTCGCCATCACTCATTGGCTTTTTCGTGGGCATCGGCGGAGCGGAGTCCGCCGCTCCATGAATTTACCGTTCACTTGACGCGCATGCCCGGCAGGGCTTCACTTAGTGGCGAATTTGCGCCCCCGCCCGGTTTCCCAGGAACTGCGCACGCTGCTGTAGAGCGCCCCGAGTTCCTGCTCGGAGAGCAGCCGGTATTCGATCGTCCGCGCATGGGTGGTCTCCGGGTATTTTTTCATCACCATGTCCTGCACCCCGGTGCCCGCGCGCTGGGCCACCTTGTCGATCAATTCCTTGCCCCGGTTCGCGAGCTGGGTGGCGGCGTTGGCGTTGACCGCGTCGGTGATCGGCGTGATGAAATAGAAGCGGGCCAGCGCCTGGCCGAGCGAGTCCACCGTCACCTCGTCCACGATCAAGGTGCCATCGAGCACGTATTGATGGCGGCTCACCGAGGAAATCCGGTCGAGCGCCACCATGTAATGCCCGCCCGGCAGCGTCGCCTGCCAGAAACGGTTAGGCCCGGGCGAATCAACGGCTTTTTCATTCTCGGCCGGAGCGTTCGGAGCAGGCTGCGGGGTTTGCGCGGGCAGCATCGCGGCGGAGGCTAACAGCACGGACATCAGGACGGGCAAGGGATTTTTGGACATCGGGGAAACCCTGGCATGCCCGGCGCGGTTTGGCCAGCTTCAGGGATTAAGATTCGGAAAAGTTAAGGATTGTCAGGGACGCCCGGAGAAGACACCGTGTCCCTATGGTTAGGTATCGGCCCAATGTCGCCGCGCTGTTGGTGAATGCGGAAGGCAACCTGCTGATCTGCGAACGCTGGACCATCCCGGGGGCATGGCAGTTTCCCCAAGGCGGAGTGGATGCGGGCGAATCCTTGGAAGACGCGCTTTACCGCGAGGTCCGCGAGGAAGTCGGGCTGGAGGCGAAGCATTACGAGGTGATCGCCCGCCGCGAGGGCTACCGTTATCTCTATCCGGAAAAGGCGCGCGGCAAAAAGCTGCGCAAACACGGCAGCCACGGCCAGGAACAAACGTATTTCCTTTGCCATCTGAAACAGGGCGCGCCGCAGGTGAATGTGAACCAAAAACAACGCGAATTCCGCGCCTACCGCTGGATCCCGCCGGAGGAATTCGAGCTGGATTGGCTGCCCGTCTTCAAGCGCGATGTCTATCGCGAGGTGATGCGCGATTTTTTCGACATCGAACTCTGAGGCGGCGGGCGTTTACGCCGGCGTCACTTCGCGGCTGCGGCCGGATAGCGGAAATGGCGCTCGATGTTGTAATCGAAGAGGATGTTTTCCCACTTCACGCCGCCACCCATGTGGTGGACGACCCAGGCTTCACCGGCGCGGTCTCC
>JBIPMR010000288.1:0-5251 GCA_044369025.1 Luteolibacter sp. | reverse complement strand
CCGCCCCCGGACGCGAGCGCCCAGAAACCCGCACCAGACCTATCAGCCACCCTTTTCGCCGTCGCATAATCGAGAACCGCCCAGCCACACCACCCACCTAACATCGTCCGCCGGGGCCAAACTCCAGAACCCGCGCAAGCGGGGTACCCTGCACCACGAATTCACCAATCCCGTGCTCCATGCGCATGACGGTCTTGTGCTCGCGCGCCAGCCCCAGGAGCGCGGCGTTGTCCGCGGCCTGGAGGTGGCCAACTGCGCCTGGCCATGACGGCCTGCCAGTTCCGCGCCGGCCGTTGGAGCCGGAAGGAATCGGCTTCGTCATCCTTCGGCCCTCGTCGCGCGCGACGGATTTGACATCCACTTTCGCGGGAGCCAGCGAAAGCTCGTCCTTGGCAGGGACCGCTGCTGGCGGAACGCCGGCGCTGGCGGGCGGTTCCTGCGCCGCCGCCATCACGACCAGCAGGCTGTGGCTAACGGCGGGCCACGTGACACGCCACCGCCGTGTATGAGGACCACCGGCCATCACGGTCATTGGCGAGGAGCTTCGCCACACGGCTCATCCCCTCGGACCACGCTTCTCTTCCTCGACAATGGCCGCCTGCAACATCTGATCATGCGCGGCCTCCCTAACACCTTCCTCGAAAAGCTGCGCGTTTCCGCCTTGTCCGTCCTCGTCCTCATATTCGCTGGCGGACTCTTGCGCCTGACGGCCGGTCGAGCCCGGGATCGGGTCCCAGCGTTTGTCTTCGGAAGCCGATTCGAGCAGAAGCTGGCTGGCTTCCATTCCGTCACCGCCTGTCAGCTCGCGCACCGCCTGCTCCATGAATTCCGTGGCCACCGGGCGCCCGGCGATCAAGGCAAGTTCCGCCGCACGCTTCGCGATCATCTCGTCACTGATCTCGCCGATCTCGTTGGAGTTGACTTGGAGCATGCCTTGAGTGAGGGGATTTTTGTTCATGGGGTCGGTTTGGTTGATTATTAGAGTTAGGTCGGTGCGCTGCCGGAAGCTGTCGCTTGAAACGGATTCTCAGGATCCACTGATACAGCCCCGCCCGGGAACTATCCATGGGGCGTTCACCCCATGCCTGTCAGTCGGGATCCCCGGGGCCGCCACGGGTTTCTCCGAAATTTTTCCAACCGCCAAATCCTCCAGCGCGTCATTGGGGAAACGCCCTTTCCAAAACGAACGATCCCACGGCAAGCAGCGCGGCGCAAATCACCACGCAAACCCCGCGCGGGAGGTGAAGCGAATCGGGCAGCAGGACCTTGCCGTCGGACTCCACAACGAGAAGAAGCGGCTTCTCCGGATCTAGCAGCCATCCGGCCCGGATCGAAAGCACGGGCGAACGGCCGAGGTTCAGCGCGCCCATGAGATGCGCCAAACACCGCAAAGCCAGACGCCTGCTGGGAAGCTACCCGCTGCGGGTGGCGAGCGCGATCCTGTTCACCGCTCAGTTCCGCCGCCCCTACTGCAATGAACCCACCGCGATGGATGTGAGGGAAAGGATCCGCGATCCGCGCTCCCGGGGATCCGGGGTGACTGAATGCCCAAGGCCGAACTAACACCTGATAGATTAACCCCTCCCCGCTCGGAAAATGGGCCTGGATTGCGGGGTTCCCATCCTCGGAGCCGGATCACCGGCGCGCTTTGTGCCTATCATCTGGCCAAGGCCGGGATGGATCTGGCCGCGCCGGACAAACTCGACGTGGCGAGCGCCAGGTGGTATTACACCCCATTGGACAAATCCAAAATGGACGTAAAGTCGCAGGTCGATGCGTGTCCCGATTCAAACCTCTTCGACCGTTAGTCTCCCGGAAGGGATTCTCGATGTCTGCCACATCGACAAGGCCTCCCTCAAGACGCTGATGGAGTTGATCGCTTCGAATCTATCCGAGGACACCGCCCCCGAGGACGCAGTCGCCCCTTGAAAACAGGAATCCGGGCGCGCATGGGGTCGATCAAAGAGGGAATCGGGCGACACTATCAGGAATTCTGTCGCCGGTTTCCCCGGACGGCGGGGTTCATGGGATTCATGCGCCGCCGGCCGCTGCGCGGTATTTTCATCCTCGTCACCCACACCCTCGGTTTTGTCTTTTCCATCGCCGCGGTGATGCAGACCCGGACCGAGCAGGGAGCGGTCGCCTGGGCCTTCGCCCTGAACACCATCCCGGTCGTGGCCGTGCCCGCATGGGTGGTGTTCGGCAGCAGCAAAGTGGAGGCCTATCAGAGTGCCGTGCGCGTGGGAATGGACGAAGTCCGGCCGCTCGCCGATCGACTGATCAAGAACCTCGAACAGGCCGCGGCGAATCCGCAAGCGGCCGGGTCCGGGGAAACGGCGGCCCCCTCCGGCCATCATGGCGACATGCTCCATCGGCTGCAGACGATCGGATCGCTGCCGCTGATGGAGGGCAATTCGGCCAAATTACTCGTGAATGGACACGCAACCTACGGCGCCGTCCTCGACGCCATTTCCGGGGCGGAAAAGTATATCCTCGTGCAATTCTATATCTTCCGCGAGGACGAGGCAGGGAAAAGAATCCGCGATGCGCTGGTGGCGGAAGCACGTGAGGGGGTGAAAGTCTATCTCCTTCTCGACAACGTCGGCTCCATGGGCCTCTCCGACGGGTTTATCGAATCGATGAAGCGCGAGGGAATGAAGGTCAGGTATGTGATGAACTCGTCCGGCAAAGCCAACCGCTTCCAACTGAATTTCCGCAACCACCGCAAGATCGTCGTGGTGGACGGCAAGCGCGGTTTCCTCGGTGGTCTCAATGTCGGCGACGAATATCTCGGCAAGGATCCCAAGCTCACCCCCTGGAGGGACACCCACATGGAATGGCAGGGCCCGATCGTGAAATGCCTTCAGGTACCCTTCGCCGAGGATTGGCGGTGGGCGACCGGCGACCTGCTAGACCAGCTCGACTGGGAAATCCGGCCCGGCGATGTCGCGGGCGAAGTGGAGGCGCTCTGCCTCGCGACCGGCCCCGCCGATCCCTTCGAGACCTGTGCGATGGGGTTTCTCACCTTGATCAACGGGGCCCGGGAGCGGGTCTGGCTCGCCACCCCCTACTTTGTTCCCGACAACAAGATCGTCACCGCACTGCAACTGGCGGCGATGCGGGGGGTGGATGTGCGGGTGATCCTGCCAGACCGTTCTGACAGCTCTCTCGTCCACATGTCGTCATTTTCCTATCTCAAGGAACTGGAGGACGCGGGCGTGAAATTCTATCGGTTTCAAAAGGGATTCCTGCACCAGAAAGTCATGCTCATCGATGATTCGATCTCGGCCATCGGCTCGGCGAACCTGGACAACCGCTCGTTCCGCCTGAATTTCGAGGTGATAGGAATCGTCTCGGACACCGCATTCAATGGGGAAGTCAGCCGCATGCTGGAGGCCGATCTCGCCAATTCCATACCCACCGGAGCGCCGGACCTAACGGACCAGTCCTTCTGGTTTCGACTGCGTGTCAGGCTCGCCCGGATGCTCGCTCCCATCCAGTGACGGGTTTGAATTCACATCCTTGCCGGCCACTCCCTTTTTCAAAAACCACTACAGCAGCGTGGAGCCGAATGGAGAAGGACAAGGAATCCATGTCAAAATGTCCGATGATGGAGGACATGGATCATGTGGTCATGCTCTCGGATTGGACCGATCAGAACCCGAAGGAAATCCTGCGCAGTCTGCGTCGCGGTTCGGAATTTTTCGGGGTGCAAAAGAAAACCGCGCAGAGCGTTCTGGGCGCCGCGAAGATCGGAAAACTCAGTGAGCCTTTCCAACGGGAGGCGATGCGCATGCCCGCGATGGATCTAGCGGATGTTGCCTGTGATGCGTTTCCCGTGAATGGAAAGCCCGAGGAAAATCTCCCCGCACGGCCCGGCGAAACCATCCGGCTCCGGGTGATTGATGGCTCGGCCAGCAGCTTTTTCCATCTCAGCTCCGCGGGCACTTTTTCCGCGTCCTCAACAGCCAGGGTGACCGCGCGCCGCTCAAGCACACCGTCGACGTCGGGCCGATGTCGACCACCGTGATCGAGTTCATGGCCGACGAACCCGGCGACTGGGAAGCGGAGCTCACCGACGGCCGCTATTTCAACCGCTTCACCACCGTCTTTGCCGGGGTTTATGCCGAGGGTAACGATTTCACGGCCGAAGATGAACGCCTCATCGCCGGCATCCGTTATTTACTTCCGGGGAATTTCCACTCCTCCGCCTGGATCGACTCCGACGGCGAGGCCCGGATCAAAGTGATGCGCGAACTCATGCTCACTCCGCGCATCGGGATCTTCGGCGACGTTGAATACGATACCCGCGAGCAATGGTCCTATCTGGCCGGGCTCAGTGACATGCTGACGTAATCTCTCTCAGCCGCCGCCCTTTGGGATTCCAGCCATGGCGTCGGTGCGGGCCTCACCCTCCGCTTTTGATCAGCAGTCATCACCACGCTCAAGGACGCCGTTTGCGGCATGACCATGGACGAAGCCACCTCGCTCCTCACGGAGGGTGGCACGGTGAAGCAATTCCCACTGGAACCCAGGCGGCGGGTGTGTTAGTTTGGCAATGGCCATGGAAGCAGGATCCTATCAAGCGAGCGGGCTGCTGGTTTCGCTGGCGATTGCAGTGGGGCTGGGGCTGCTGGTCGGCTTGCAGCGCGAATGGGTGCACAAGCGGGTGGCGGGGATCCGGACCTTCGCGCTGGTGGCGGTGTTCGGCGGGTTGAGCGCCGTGGCCGCCGAAAGTTTCGGCGGCTGGGTGATCGCGGCGGCGCTGCTCGGCTGCGTGGCCTTGCTGGTTCTGGCCAATTTCACGCGGATCGGGACTGACGGGGAACGCGGAGGCGGCCTCACCACCGAATTCGCGCTGCTGGTGACCTATTTGATCGGCGTGGCGGTGGTGCTCGGATACCGGGTCGAAGCGACCGTCTGCGCGGGAACCATGTTGGTGCTTTTGCAGGAAAAAACGAGGCTGCACGACTGGGTCGGGCGTTTCGGCGAAGGCGAACTGCGCGCCCTCTCGCGCCTGGTGCTCCTCGGCCTGGTGATCCTGCCACTGCTGCCGAACCGCGACATGGGTTATCTGGGAGTGATCAACCCCTTCCGCATCTGGCTGATGGTCGTGCTGATCGTCGCTATCAGCCTGGCCGCGTATCTCGCGGCGAAATTCATCGGGGGAAGCCGCGGCGTGGTGCTTTCCGGCATCCTCGGCGGCATGATCTCGAGCACCGCGACCACCGCCGGTATCGCCCGCAGGAGC
>JBIPMR010000287.1:0-5252 GCA_044369025.1 Luteolibacter sp. | reverse complement strand
CCCACGAAGCAGCTCCACCCTGCGCGCCAAGGCGGACGCGCTGCTGGCCAAGGCCGATATCTTCGCCAACGGCAGCCGGCCTTGGGACATGCGTCTCCACAAAGCCGGGGTGCTGGAACGCATCGCCGCGCGCGGCAGCCTCGGCCTCGGTGAGACCTACGTGGATGGCGAGTGGGATGCGGAGCAACTCGACGAGTTCTTCGCCCGCCTCCTGCGGGCCAGGCTGGACCGCGCGGCGAGGCCGCTGAGCCTGCTCCTGCCGATCCTCAAAGAGCGCCTGTTCAACCGACAGAACGCCCGCCGCGCGTGGCGGGTGGGCGAGATGCACTACGATTTGGGCAACGATTTCTATCAGGCGATGCTCGGCCACCACATGGCCTACAGCTGCGGATATTGGAAACAAGCCGCCAGTCTGGATTCGGCGCAGGAGGCCAAGCTGGATTTGATCTGTCGCAAGCTGCGGCTGGAACCCGGCATGCGGGTGCTCGACATCGGCTGCGGCTGGGGCGCTTTCATGGCCTATGCGGCCGAATATTTCGGGGTCGAGTGTGTCGGCGTGACCATTTCCAAACAACAGGCCGAGTTTGCCAGCCAGCGTTACTCCGGACTGCCGCTCGAATTCCGGCTGCAGGACTACCGCGACCTCGGCGGACAATTCGACCGGGTTGTCAGCATCGGCATGTTCGAGCATGTCGGGAAAAAGAACCACCGCGCCTTCATGCAGGTCGCCCACCGCTGTCTGGCCGATGACGGGATTTTCCTGCTGCACACCATCGGCAAAAACGAACGTGGCGGCGTCACCGATCCGTGGGTCGACAAATACATTTTCCCCAATGGCGAGCTGCCCGCGATCAGCCACATCAGCGATGCGAGCGACGGGCTTTTCGTGACCGAGGATTTCCACAATTTCGGGGCGGATTACGACAAGACCCTGATGGCGTGGCATCGGAATTTCGAGGCCGCCTGGCCACGCTTCGCCGACGCCATGGGCGAGCGCTTTCATCGCCAGTGGAAATACTACCTGCTGTCCTGCGCCGGGTCGTTCCGCGCCCGCGACCTGCAGGTTTGGCAATGGATTCTTACCAAACACGGCATCCCGGGCGGGTGGCCGCGGGTGGCGTAGCGGCCACCCGCGCGCTTGAAGAAACGCCCCGCGCCGCGTTCCCGCTTGACGCACTTTCCCCCGTCCTTCTAGCTTGCACACACGAAGCGTGTCTCGCCGGACCGCCTCTCGCACCACCTCACTCCCAATCTTTCTTCACCGTGGACCTCCAGGAAATCCGTCGCATTGTCGAACTCATGAACGAGCACGGGCTCACCCACTTCGACCTCACCAAGAAGGACTTTCATCTCAAGCTCAAAAAAGGCGCCGACCTCGATGACCTCCGTGCGCTGATGGGCAGCCTGCCCGGCGCCGGACACGCTCCGGCACCTGCCGCACCGGTCGCCGCCGTTGGCACCGCGCCCGCCGCCCCCGCTGCCGAAGGCACGGAAATCACTTCGCCGATGGTCGGCACCTTTTACCAAAAACCCGCGCCGGACGCCCCGAACTTCGTCGAAGTCGGCAGCCCCGTTTCCATCGGCCAGACGATTTGCATCATCGAGGCGATGAAGGTGATGAACGAGATCAAAGCCGAAAAATCCGGCACCATCTGCGCCGTCGTCGCCGAAGACTGCACCCCCGTCCAATACGGCGACGTGCTTTTCAGAATCAAATAAGTTGATAGTCGATGGTTGATAGTTGATAGGCAGAAATCGCCAAATTCTCCCTCTTTCCATCAACCATCAACTCTCAACCATCAACTTCTTCAAACCATGTTCAAGCGCGTCCTAGTGGCCAACCGCGGCGAAATCGCCCTCCGCATCATCCGCGCCTGCCGCGAGCTCGATGTCGAGTCCGTCGCCGTCTATTCCGAGGCCGACGTCGATTCGATGCACGTGCAACTCGCCGACGAAGCGGTCTGCATCGGCCCGGCCTCAAGCAAGGAATCCTACCTCAAGATCGACCGCATCATCGCCGCCGCCGAGATCACCGGGGCCGACGCCATCCACCCCGGCTACGGCTTTCTCTCGGAAAACGCGCGCTTCGCGGAAATTTGCGCCAGCTCCGGCATCACCTTCATCGGCCCGTCCCACCAGGTCATTTCGATGATGGGCGACAAAGCCACCGCCCGCGCCACCGCCATCGCCAACGGCGTGCCGATCACCCCCGGCTCCGACATCATGGCGGACGCCGAAACCGCGCTCATCGAGGCGAAAAAAATCGGGCTCCCCGTCATGATCAAAGCCACCGCCGGCGGCGGTGGCCGCGGCATGCGCCCGTGTTTCGATGAAAAGGAGTTCATCAAACTCTTCCACGCCGCCTCCAACGAAGCCGTCGCCTGCTTCGGCAACGGCGCCTGTTACCTCGAAAAACTCGTCATCAACCCGCACCACGTCGAGTTCCAGGTCTTCGGCGATTCCCACGGGAATTTCGTCCACCTCGGCGAGCGCGATTGCTCGATGCAGCGGCGCAACCAGAAAATCATCGAGGAATGCCCGTCCCCGTTGCTCACCCCCGAGCTGCGCGCCCGCATGGGCGAGGCGTCGGTGAATTTGATCAAAAACATCGGCTATCAGAACGCCGGCACCATCGAATACCTCGTCGATGAAGCGGCGGAAAATTTCTACTTCATGGAAATGAACACCCGGATCCAGGTCGAGCACCCGGTCACCGAGGAGGTCATGGGCTGCGAGCTGATCAAGGAGCAAATCCGCGTCGCCGCCGGCGAGCCGCTCTCCCACCACGTGCTCGAATCCACCCCCCGCGGCCACTCGATCGAGTGCCGCATCAATGCCGAGGATCCCTTCAACAACTTCACCCCCAGCCCCGGCACCATCGATCTTTGGTATCTTCCCGGCGGCAAAGGCGTGCGCGTCGATACCCACGTTTATTCCGGCTACACCGTGCCGCCGCACTACGACTCGATGATCGCCAAACTGATCGTCACCGGTGCCACCCGCGAGATCGCCATCGCCCGCATGAAGCGCGCCCTCGGCGAGTTCATGATCCGCGGCATCAAGACCACCATCCCGTTCCAGCAGGAAATCATCGCCCACCCGGATTTCGCGGCAGGCACCTACGACATCGGCTGGGTGGCACGGTATCTGGAAGAGCGCCAAGCCTAAGGAGAAGGGACACTCCTGTCCCTTGCATTCATTCATTCATCATGTGGCTGGAGCCTCCTGCTCCACACCGTTGCAGAAGGCGTCCTGCCTCCTCCAAGTCTCCTCTCCCTCACAAGATGCTCCACACTTCCCGCCTCTACTGCATCCTCGACCTCGGCTACGTCCCCGAGGAAAACGCCGCAGCCGTCACCGCCTCCTTGTTAGCCGGCGGTGCGGATCTCCTCCAGCTCCGCGCCAAGGGCCAAGAGCTCGCCACCATCCGCCGCGTCGCGGAAAAACTCCTGCCGCTCTGCCGCGCCGCCGGCGTGCCTTTCATCCTCAACGATTTTGCGGACCTCGCCGCCGCCATCGATGCCGACGGCGTCCACCTCGGCCAGGATGACGGACCGCTCGGCGCCGCCCGCGAAATCGTCGGCCCCGGCAAGCTCATCGGCCGCTCCACCCACTCGCTGGAACAAGCGCGCGCCGCGCTCGCCGAAGGCTTCGACTACATCGGCTTCGGCCCGTTGTTTCCCACGCCCACCAAGGCAGGACGGCCCGCCATCGGGCTTGAGGAAATCTCCCTGATGGAAAACCAGGTCGGCGCGGAAATCCCCGCCTTCTGCATCGGCGGCATCACCCCGGAAACCCTGCCGGCGGTGCTCGCGGCCGGTGCCCGCCGCGTGGTCGTCGTTTCCGCCCTGCTCCAGGCGCCCGACGTGACCGCCGCCACCCGCGCCATCCGCAACCGCCTAACCTAAGGGGAGCCCACGCGCCCTCGCGTGTGGTCTTTGGCGCCCTCGCCAAAGACAGCGGCGCACAGGAATCAACGCGATTTTCGGCGAGGGCGCCGAAAACCACACGCGAGGGCGCGTGTGCTCCCCCAAGAGCGTTGCAAGTCCACCCTGCCACTCGCCGGGATCCCATCCATCCGCAGGATTTCGGCGGCGGCTCCCAGGCAGAACCACGGCAGCCCCGGATTTAGGAACACCAGCCCAGCCGTGGGCGGGGGGCCGGAGGGGACATGAAATTTTCGTTTTCAAGAACCATCGCCGCATGGGATCCGGTGAGGCCGACGGCCACCGATCAAGCCTCAAGTGGTGTCAGCGTCTCGTCGTAGCGAACTCCGCGGCGAGACGCCGCAACCCCAAAGAAAGACCCCGCCGCGGCCAAAGCCGGACGGGGTCTTCATTTTTGGGTTTTGGGAGAATTTCTAACGCCCGGAACGATTACCAGGTCTTCACGTCGTCACCGGCCTTGCCACCGGTTCCACTGGTGCCGTCGGCACCGTTGCTCCAGGCGACGACGCGGCGGCCGTTGAGGGTGGTCGAGCCACCAGCGGATGGGCTGGCTTCGACGATTTCATCAAAATTGTCATCCAGCACAACAAAATAGGGGCCACCCCACGGGTCGAAGAGGCCGCTGACGGACTGAGTGCTGCCCGTACCGGTGTAGATGAGGCCGTTTTTGTTCGCTTTGCCTTCCTTGACCGAAAGGAATTTGATCGAGCGCGGGTTGAGCGCCAAACTCGCCGCATCCGAGGTGCCTAACAAAACTTTGAGCATCGCCAGGCCTGCTCCCGTTTTGGTGTCAACCTTGCCGGTTGGCACCGGGTCGGCGGGCATCGTGCCATATTCGGTGTAGAAATTGTTGACCGCGGATTCGATCGCGATGGCGGAGGCGAGCGCGGTGGTTTTTTTCGCCTTTTGGATGGCGGCATTTCCTGCGGCGAAGCCGGCACCCGCAAGCACCGCGATGATCGCAATGACGACGAGAAGTTCGACCAAAGTGAAGCCATGCGGACGACGGGCGGAGCGGGTTTTCATGAGGAGATGGTGTTTGGATTTCACGGTTGCGAAGCAAAGACGAGATTTTCGAAGCTGGCAATGCTTCAATCACTCCCGCAATCACATGGTCAATACCCTACCTTCACTTTAGCGCCTCGCAATCCTTTTTCTTAGCGCTTTTTGTCGTTCGCGCCCCTTTGGACTGCGGTGGGAAGCGAAGCGCCACACCGCTTTGGATGATTAAGCAGCCCCGGCGCCTTGGGCTTCGCAGAAGAATCCAAAGCGGTGTCGCCGCTGCGCTCTGCCACCGCACTCCAC
>JBIPMR010000286.1:0-5263 GCA_044369025.1 Luteolibacter sp. | reverse complement strand
AAACCTCGCTGGCGGCCGCGATTTCGGTGATTTCTGAAAAGACTTGGGATCCGGTGGCCTGCGCAAATGCCTCGCGCGAGCCGGCAAAAGGATCGCATCCCATCACCTCCGCCGCGCTCACCACACCGGAACGAATCGCCCCCTCTACCAAGACCGTGCCCATTTTTCCGCATCCAATGATTCCAAGCTTCATGGCCGGAGACTAATGGGATTCCAACGCGGCACGCCAGCGTCATTTTGCTTGGATGCACCCGGCGGCCCGCCCATGTTCGGGGCATGCAATTTCAGATCTTGGCAGGATGCCTGGCGGGGATCGCGATGGCGTTGGCGGCGAAGGCCGAAGAACTCCCGGGAGTCGACGCCGCGATTCCCGAACCCGTCAAAGCACTCGCCACTCCCGCGATGATGAGTTTTCCGAACGGCGTCCGGATGGCGGTGACGGCGACCACGGAAAACGCCCAGGCCCACGTCAACCAAGGCATGAACCATCTGCACGGCGGGTGGGAATTCGAGGCCAGCCGCCACTTCGCCGCCGCCATGCGGGAGGACCCGGAATGCCTGCTCGCCCACTGGGGCATGATCATGTGCCTGCTCAACCCGTCGCCCGAAACCGGCCCGGCCCGAAATGCCGCCACCGATCGGCTGCTCGCCTTGGTCGACCAGGGAAAAGGCACCGAACTCGAGCGCGGCTACGCCTACGGCCTGATCAAATACATCCAGGAGGGCCCCGCCGGAGCGGCGAACGCTTTTCGTAAAGTCGCGGAGAAGTTTCCCAACGAGATGCAAGCCGCGGTGTTTGCCGCGCTTTTCAGCCGCACCGGTTACGACGATCTCGGCTCGGCAACCCCGGGTCAGCAAGCGGCCGAAGAAAGGCTGCTGGATTTGGTGCGAAAAAACCCACAAAACCCGCTGCCGCTCAACGCCCTGCTCACCATCCGCGCCGAAAGCCCGGATCTCACCGAGTCCCTCGCCCTGGCCCGCATGCTTTGCCAAATGGCTCCCGATTACCCGCCCTACTTCCACCTGCTAGGCCATTACGAATGGCGCAGTGGCGAGCATGCCAAGGCGGCCTCGGCGTTTGGCCGCGCATCGACCTTTTTTGAAAGCTGGATGAAGGCGAACCAAGCCAGCATCGCGGATTGCCCCGAGTGGGTCAGGTCCGAGTGCTACCGGATTGTGGCGCTGGTTTCCAAAGGCGATTTCGACACCGCCTACGCCGCCTCCCGCCTGATTGCCGCCACTCCGCTTCCCGAAAAACGCGACGCCTCGGCCGGCGTTCGCTGCCTGATGTGGGATGCCCAAACCTTGCCCGCGCGCATCCTGTTGCATCGCGGACTCAATGGCAATGCCCGCGAAGCCATCGACTCATTGCCGAAACCCTCGGATTTGATAAAAACCAAACCCTCGTCACTCGCTTACTGGTGGATCGACGGCCTGCGCTTTGCCCTCGAAGCCCAGCGTTTGATCGATGCCGGTGATCTGGCCCAAGCCACCGAAGTTTCCGCCGCCCTCAGCCACCACGGCGAGTCCATGACCAAATCCCAGTCCGCCGCCGCCGCCAGCGGCGAGCGCTCGCCCTGGACCCGCGCCTTCCGCGCGCTCGAAGTGCTCGCCAGCGATCTCCGCGGACGCCTCGCCCTCGCCGGTCCCAAATCCCAAATCCGCTCGGCTTACAACTGGTTCAGCTCCGCCGCGGACCGCCAGCACCCCGCACCGATGCTGTTTCCGCCGATGATTCTGACCCCCATGGCGCTCCGTATCGGTGATTATTTCACGGCGGTCGGGCGCTACGAGGACGCGATCGAAGCCTACCAGCGTGCCTTGAGACTGTTCCCCAACGACATGAACGCCCTCACCGGCCTCAAGAGCGCCTACGAAAAAGCCAAGCTCACCGCTGAGGCTGGGGAAACGGAAAAACGGATCCAAGCCCTCCGCACGCCGTAGCACGCACGCCGCGGCCGGATTCCCGAATAAAAAAAGGCCGCCGGGGAGTCCCTTCCCCGGCGGCCAAATCGTCTTGCCCCACCCACACCCGTAGGATCGGCAGACAACTGTGCTGTAACACCCTTACATGAGAGCGCGATGACTCGCGGCTTTCACAGGGATAAGACCTTCAAGGTTTCCACCCGTTCAAACTATTCCGAAAACTTTTTCATCTTTCTGATTCCGTGCACTTGGCACTTGGAAAACCCCCACCATTTCAAGACGCTCCGCCCATGTCGCACCGTCACATCGATGTCCGCTACGTCGCCAATCTTGCCCGCCTCGAACTCACCGATGCGGAAGTGGCGACTTTCCAACCGCAATTAGAAGCGATTCTCGGCTACGTGGAAACGCTGTCGCAACTCGACGTTTCCGGCATCGACGCCACCGCCCACGCCGCCCATGTCTTCGGCCGCATGCGCGATGACATCCCGCACGCGAGCCTGTCGGTGGAAGCCGTCCTGCAAAATGCCCCGGACCAAGCCCAAGGCCAGATCCGCGTCCCCAAGGTCGTCACCGACGCCTGATCTTTCTTATTTCAGCATTTCAGCTTTCAGAATTTCAGCTTTACCCAAAATGACCCTTTCCCAGCTCCGCCAGGCCCTGCTCGCCGGCGAAACCACCCCCACCGCCATTCTGGAAAAACTCGCCGGTGAAATTTCCACCCGCGACTCCCGGACCGGCGCCTACCTCTCCCACGATCTGGAAACCGCCCTCGCCGAGGCCGCGAACGCCGATCTGTTACTGCCCCTCGGCGGCATCCCGATCGCCATCAAGGACAACATCAACGTGCTCGGCCAGCCTTGCACCTGTGGCTCGAGGTTTCTCGAAAACTACATCGCCCCCTACGACGCCACCGTTATTCGCAAGCTCCGCGCCGCCGGAGCCATTCCCTTCGGCCGGATGAATCAGGACGAATTCGCGATGGGCTCCTCCACGGAAAATTCCGCCCTCGGCAAAACCTGCAATCCCCATGATCCATCACGCGTCGCCGGTGGTTCCTCCGGCGGTTCCGCCGCCGCCGTCGCCGATCGAACCGCCATCGCCGCCCTTGGCTCCGACACCGGCGGTTCCATCCGCCAGCCCGCATCGCACTGTGGCGTCGTCGGCCTCAAGCCGTCCTACGGCCGGGTTTCGCGTTACGGCCTCGTCGCGTTCGCCTCGTCGCTCGATCAAATCGGCCCGCTCGCCCAATCCGTCGAAGACGCCGCGCGGATCCTTCAGGCCATCGCCGGATTCGATCCCGCCGATTCCACCAGCCTCGATGTCCCGGTCCCGGATTACCTCACAAATCTCACTGCGGGCGTCAAAGGTCTCAAACTCGGCATCCCGAAAGAATACTTCGGCGAAGGCATCGACCCCGGCGTGCGCGCCCACGTGGAAAACGCCATCCAATCGCTCGCCGCCCAAGGTGCCGAGCTGGTCGAAATTTCCCTGCCTCACACCGAATACGCCGTCGCCACCTACTACGTCATCGCCCCGGCGGAAGCCTCGTCCAATCTCTCCCGCTTCGACGGCGTCCGCTACGGCCACCGCGCCGCCAACCCGGCCGACATCCTCGATCTCTACAAAAAATCCCGCGAGCAAGGATTCGGGCCGGAAGTGAAACGCCGCATCATCCTCGGCACCTACGTGCTCTCCTCCGGCTACTACGACGCCTACTACAGCCGCGCCCAAAAGGTCCGCACCTTGATCCGCCGCGATTTCGAAGCCGCCTTTGAAAAAGTGGACGCCATCCTGTCCCCGGTCGTCCCCGCCCCGGCGCGCAAAATCGGGACCCTCGGGGCCGATCCCCTCCAGGAATACCTCTCCGACATTTTCACCATCGCCGCCAATCTAGCAGGCATTCCCGGCATCTCGGTGCCATGCGGCAGCGTCGATTCCGGCGAAGGCACGCAGCTCCCGGTCGGCCTTCAGATTCTCGGCCCCCATCTCGGCGAAGCCAAGTTGCTGCAGATCGCCAAGGCCGCCGAGCGTTCCTGATCGCGGACTGCGGTCCTGTTGCGGCAAATAACAGCGCCACGACCTCCCGCGAGCGGTCAAATTCCCCCGCACCGGCGCGACCGGACCTGCCGATTTCACCATGCGAGTTGCCATTGTTCACTATCATCTCAATCCCGGCGGGGTGACGCGGGTCATCGAGACGACCTCGGATGCCTTGAATGCCGTCCGGATCGCGCACGTCATCCTGACAGGTGCGACGTCGCCCCGCCTGGAGCACCGCCACATTCCCGGGCTCGGCTATCTCCCATCATCCGGCGATCTCACCGCTGAAATCCTGGCCGACACCCTGCGCAACGCCGCCACTGACGGGCTCGGCGCGCCGCCGGACCTCTGGCATTTCCACAACCACTCGCTGGGGAAAAACCGGCTGCTCGCCGAGGCGGTGGCCCTGCTGGCCGAAGCCGGCGCACGCCTGGTCCTTCAAATTCACGACCTCGCGGAAAACGGCCGCCCCCAGAATTACCCGGTCATTTCCGGCTGCGGCAAAATCTATCCGTTTTCCCCGCGCATCCATTACGCGTTTATCAACGCCCGCGATCGCGCCATCTTCACCGCAGCGGGACTGCCTGAGGAAAACTCGAGCGTCCTTCCTAACGCCATCCCCTGTCCCGCGCCATTCGGGCGAAATGAATTCCGCGGTCCGCCCCTCCTGTTCGCACCGGTGCGTGGCATTCGCCGCAAGAATCTCGGCGAGCTGGTGCTGCTGGCCGCGCTCGCGCCGGCAGGCAGCCTCTTCGCTGTAAGCCGCGCGCCGCTCGACCCGGATGCGCTCGCCATCCACGGCACCTGGCACAAGTTCGTCCGCCAGCGCGGCCTGCCCATCGAGTTCGATGTCGTCGATCGCTTCGCCCCGGCGGCGGGCGCCTCCGCCGGTTTTGAGTCCTGGGTCGCCAACGCCACGCATTTTGTCACCACCTCCGTCGGCGAGGGCTTCGGCCTGCCCTTCCTCGAGGCCATCGCCCACGGCAAGCCGCTCATCGGCAGGGACCTGCCGCACGTCACGGCGGAGCACGCCCGCCACGGGATCCGGTGCGGCCGGCTCTATCAAAAAATCCTGATCCCCGTCGACTGGGTCGAGCCCACCATTCTCGAAAGCCACCTCACCACCACGCTCGAACGGAATTACCGCCTCTACCGCCGCCCGCTCGAGCAGACCCACATCGCCGTCCTGCTGGAAAAACTCATCGAAAACGAGCAACTCGACTTTGGAAACCTCCCGGAACCGCTGCAGCAGGGCGTCATCGAAAGGCTTGCGGAAAAATCCAACCGCCGCGTC
>JBIPMR010000285.1:0-5267 GCA_044369025.1 Luteolibacter sp. | reverse complement strand
CCTGCAGGCGCCGGCTTCGGCGCGGCGGGGGCGGCCGTTGCCGATGCGACCGGGGCGGGTGCCTTGGGCGCGCTTACCGGAGCACTCGCGGTGGAGGCCAAAGGTCTTGGGGCGGAGGTCGAGGCGATTGCTTTGCCGGAGGTGCCGGCATCGAGCCGGATCGTTTGACCGACGCGCAGGAAATTGACTTTCACCGAAGGATTGGCGGCGATCAAACCGGCAACCGTGACTTTCTGTTTGCGGGCGATGCTGGAATAGGTGTCACCACTGCGGATCTGATAGGTTCTGCCGGTTGTGGCGGAAGCAGGGGATTGGGCGGGTGCGGTGCCCGAAGCGGCGGCGACGGTGCTGCCGGCGAGCATGAGCTTTTGGCCCGGGTGAATCATCGCGTTCGGCTTGAGGTGGTTCAGCTTCGCCAGATTGGCGACCGAGAGGCCGGTTGTGCGGGCGATTTTTTCAAAACTGTCGCCTGCCTTCACCGTGTAACTGCTTTCGCCGGAAGCGGTGGTCTTCGGGGCTTCCGCGGCGGTGGAAACCGCTTCGGTGTTGCGCGCGCTCGCGGAGCGGGGCGCTGCCGACCGCAGTTGCATGTTGTCCTGCTCCAGTTGCTGGATTTGCCGTTCCTGCTCGGCACAGCGGGCGCGCAGGGTTTCAAGTTCGGATTTTGCCAAAAGGGTGGGGGCAGCAAAAACCATGGACAGCGTGGCAAACAGCAGAGTTGGTTTCATGATCGAGAAAATCTTCCGAAATTTATAGTTAAGGGCAAGGCTAAATCAATTTTTCTAAACTAATCGGGCGAGCCTTGATGGCTCTGGCAGACCGCACGAAAAAGGTGGTCCCTGAACAGGACCACCTTTTTTTAAAACTGAATCGGAGGATGGCCGATTACTTCTCGTTCGCGCGGCCGGTGTAGGAGTTGTCCTCGGTTTTGACGTGGATCTTTTCGCCGACGTTGATGAAGAGCGGGACTTGCACGATCAGGCCGGTTTCCATGACGGCGGGCTTGTAAACGTTGTTGGCGGAGTCGCCTTTGACGCCTTCCGAAGATTCGGCGACGGTCATCACCATGGAAAGCGGGAGATCCACCGCAACGACGATGCCGTCGGCGACCATCAGGTTGTAGATCTGGCCTTCGATGAGGTAATTTTTCACGCCTTCGATGAGGTCCTCGTAAACGACGGCGTCTTCGTAGGTGTTGGGATCGAGGAAATGGTAACCGCTGCTGTCCTTGTAGGAATATTCGTGCGGGGTGCGCTCGAGCACCACGCCTTCGACGGAGTCGTTGGAAGTCATGCGGAGGTTGAAAACCTTCTTGGTCGCGACGCTGCGGATCGACATTTGGACATACGACGCCATCCGGGGAGGAGTTTTGAGCTCATGGTCGATGACCAGACAGACTTCGTTGTTGTGGCGGACGGCGTGTCCTTTGCGCAGGTTGATGATGGGAGTGCTAGCCATGATTTGTGGAGTGGGGATAGGCAGTGGGCGGGTGAGAGGCAAGCCCGGAGTTTCAGGCTCCTTGTTGTTTCACCCAGTCGGCGAGCTTTTGGTCATCCTCGCCACAGGCCCACACATGGCGGAGGAAATCGGCGGGATGGGTGGCCCCGTGTTTCGAAAGGAAATTGCGGTCGCCACCGCAACCGAACATCAAGTCCGGGTCGAGCTCGCCACGGAGTTTCGCCCGGGCTTTGGCGATGATCCGCGGCAGGTAGGCGATGCCGGCGAATTCGTCGCCGAAGGTGGGGACGTCGTCACGGGTGAAAATCTTGTCACTGGTCTTGCCTTGTTGGACCGTCAGAAAATAATCACGGCGCACGGCGGCGACGAGCAGGGCGGTGGCGGCGCTGGGTTGCCCGTCTTCGCAGAAATCCTCGACGAAATCGAAAAACTCGCGCGTCTGGCAGCCGATGCCGGCGAGAAACGCGAGGTTTTCCGGCGAGTAAAAGCCAGACAAATCGCGGCTGCCTAATTGATAGGCGGAGACGCAGCGGTCAAAAAGGGCGAGAAAGGAATCGTTCCAGGTCATGGCGATGAATAGAGCGGGTGCTTAGTTTTCCGCATCCTTTTTTTTGACCTTGGGCGAGATGGCGTCGATGGCGGCCAGCATCGCTTCGTCGGGCATCGGCGAATTCAGCGCATCGAGCGAATCATCCAGCTGCGCGACCGTGCGGGCGCCGATGATCGATGAAGTGACGGCGGGCGAGCGCAGCGACCACTGGATTGCCAGATGATTGAGCGCCATCCCTTGCGCGGCGGCGAGATCGCCGAGGGCGCGGATTTTTGCCTGCTGCGCGGCGACTTGTTCGACTTGCAGAAACCCTTCCGAGCGGGCGGCACGGGAACCTTCCGGAATCCCGTCGAGGTATTTCGGCGTCAGCATGCCTTGGGCGAGCGGGCTGAAAACCACGCAGCCGATGCCTTCGTCGAGCAGGTAATCGAGAATCCCTTCGGTTTCCGGCCAGCGGTTGAGAATCGAATAGGGCGGCTGATAGATCAGGCAGCGGATGCCCATGTCCTTCAAGATCCTGACGGCTTTTTTCAGCCGTTTGAGCGGGTATTTCGAGAGCCCGACGTAGAGCGCCTTGCCGCTGTGCACCGAGGTGGCGAGGGCGGACATGGTTTCCTCCAGCCGGGTGTCAGGATCCGGGCAGTGCGAGTAGAAAATGTCCACGTAGTTCTGCCGGAGGCGCTTGAGCGATTGGTCGAGCGACGCCAGCAGGTGCTTGCGCGAACCATCCTTGCCGTAGGGGCCGCTCCACATGTCGTGCCCGGCCTTGGTGGTGATGATCAGTTCGTCGCGGTGGCAGGCGAAATCCTCCACCAGGATGCGCCCGACATTTTCCTCGGCCGAGCCGGGCGGCGGACCATAATTGTTTGCCAAATCAAAATGGGTGATGCCACGGTCAAAAGCGCGGTGCATGATACGGCGCGCTTCCTGGAAATCATCGACATGGCCGAAATTGTGCCAGAAGCCGAGGGAAATGGCGGGCAGCAGCAAGCCGGAATCACCGCAACGCCGATAGGGCATGCGTCCATCATATCGGGCTGAATCAAACATGACCGGAAATTGCCGGTTGCCGCTCGGTTTGCCAATCCTTGATTTGGAAATGCGGCTCAGCGCTGGCTGCCGGCCGCCACCCAGCCTTTCGGATCGTCCGGCCACGGGTGCCGTGGGTAGCGCCCGGCGACTTCCTTTTTCATCTGCGTGTAGCCGCCAGCCCAAAAGCCTTTCAGGTCCTTGGTCATCTGCCACGGTTTTTGGCCGGGCGTGAGGATGTGGACCAGCAACGGCACCCGGCCGTTGGCGATGGTCGGGGTTTCCCAAATCCCGAACAGGTGCGAGACGCGCAGCGAAATGAACGGGTCCTTGCCGATCCCGTAAGTGATCTTGGCGGATTGGCCGTTGGGCAGATCGACGCGCTCCGGGCAGTAGGCATCGAGCGCGGCGCGTTGCTCGTGGCTGAGCCATTCGCGCAGCACGCGCCAGACGTTGGCCTCCTTGATCTCCTTGTAACTGACCGCGCCGTGGCAGATCTGGGCGATCGCGTCCGCCCTATCCTCGTCCGACCAGCCGGGCATGCCGAGCTCGGGCATCCATGTGCCTAACATCGAGAGCCGCGCGGTCCATTGATTCACCGCATCATCCCAGTTTTTCAAAATCAGTTCACCGGATAGCACCCGGCTGGCGAGCAGCCCGGCCGCCTGATCGAGGTTCACGCCGTGGTCGCTTTCCTTGGCTTCCAGCACCAGATCCCGGAAGCGGGTTTCCTTGCGGGCGACCACCCGGCGGCGCGTCTCGTCGTAGGCGGCAGCATCGGTCTGGGTGAGATCCTCGGGAAAAAGTCCGGCCAGCCACGCGGGATCGATGGCGGTGGCGCGGCGCAAATGCACGATGATCTCGCGCGCCTCCACCTCCGTGATCTCCGCGGCGACGAATGCCGGCGCATTTCTAACACACGAATCCTCGTCGAGCTTGCCCTTGCGGTTGCCGACGAGCTTGCAGGCGAGCGTGCCCTGGCTGAAGCGGATCGCCAGTTGATCGCTGAAAGAGGCGAGCATCGCCTTGCCGATCGCTTCACGCCGCGCCTTGAAATCCACCGGCTGCCACTCCCAACCAAAACGTTTCGCCAGCGAGCATAGCCGGTCAAACCCCTGTGCGGTTTCACGCGCGCCGCGCGCCATGATGCCGAGTGCGTCGCAGCGGCGCGGATCAAAGCCCATCGCCTCGGCGGATTCGAAGGCCCGCCACTCGCCCGCGAAGTCGGTGTCGTCGTCGGGGAAAATGAAATCCTTGCGCCCGACGCCACCGCGTTTGTGGGTGAAAATCCCGTCGCCCTGCACGGTGGCGGCGATGAAGGCGGTCTCCGCAACGCAGCCGTGCTCGTAACCCGCCAGCATCAGCCGTGAGAAACGCGGCTCTAACGGTAGCGACGCCATCCTCGCTCCTTCTGCGGTGAGCTGTCCTGGCAGATCCAACGCGCCGAGATCGTGCAGCAAGCGCTCGGCGCGGCTGAGCGATTCTTCGGTCGGCGCGTTGAACCAGCGGAAGCCCCGGATTTGCGCAACCCCGGCGGCTTTCAACAACAGAACGGCTTCCGCCAGATCGATGCGGTGGACCTCCGGCGCTTCAAACTCCGCCCGTCTGCCGTGATCCGCCTCACTCCACAATCGGAACGCGCGGCCCGGCGCGGTGCGGCCCGCGCGGCCGGCGCGTTGCTCCGCGGCGGCGCGGGAGATTTTCTTGATCAGCAGGGTGTTGATGCCGCGGCGCGGCTCGAACGAGGCGGTGCGGGCGAGCCCGGAATCGATCACCGTGCGCACGCCGTCGATGGTGAGCGAGGTCTCCGCCACGTTGGTGGCGACGATGATCTTCGGCCGTGGTCCTGGGGAGATCGCCGCTTCCTGCGCGGCGGGCGGCAATGCGCTGTAAAGTGGGAAAACATCCCACCCTTTCGCCAGCGATCCGCCTTCCAACATCTCGATGGTTTTCCGGATCTCATGGGTGCCGGGCAGGAACATCAGGATGTTTCCGGCATCGGGCAGCGCCATCGCCTCGCGGCAGACGTTCACCATCTTTTCCCAAACCGGGGTCTCGCGCGGCGGGCCGCCGCGGCGGTCATTCACCGGCGGGCGGTCCGCCCGATAGATGATCTGCACCGGATGGGTGCGGCCACCGGCTTCCAACGAAACCGCGGGCGCGAGATAATCCGCGAGTCCCGCCGTTTCCAGCGTGGCGGACATGACGACCACGCGCAGGTCCGGCCGCG
>JBIPMR010000284.1:0-5292 GCA_044369025.1 Luteolibacter sp. | reverse complement strand
TACCGCGCCCAGCGCCGTGGCGAATCCCGGCCAACGCGAGCATGTCCTACAACTCCGCCCGGCGTCGCCCAGTCACAATCCCTTGCTTTGCACGCCCTTGAGTGAAAACCGTCCAATCAAGATCTGCCTTCTGAGCGTCGCGGCTTCGGGAAAATCGACCTTCAAGAGCAAGCACCCCAGCTACCGGGGCTGCCGGGTGGTCGACGTCGCGGAGCTGCTGCCGATGCCGAATCCCTTCGTCAAAGCCCTCTTGTATCTGGGGCGCGTCATCCCGCCCCTCAAAAAACTGGCTACCCGCGCGCCGTCCCAGCGGGCGAAAGCCCCGGAGCGCTATTTCTCGATTCTCAAGCACTATCTGGACGAGCAGACCGAAGATACCGTCCTGCTCGCAAACCGTGGCCCCCAGCCGCCTTCGTTCTTCGAAGGGATTACCCTGGCGGTCGTATTGATTCCCGAGGAAGAACATCGACGCCACTGTGAATCCCGGAAGACAGGAATGCGCAATCCACTCCCGTTCCTCCACCACGCCAGCACCGAGTTCGCGAATGTCCTGAAGATGAGAGAGAACCTGTCGAGCTACGCCACCATGCACGCGCTACGATTATTCGGAAGTTATGAGGAAGCAATGGATCAGCTTACTGACGACCGATGTGAGGAAGGCGCGCCGTTCACATTGAATCCGTTCCTGGCGCGTTGAATCCAGACTAATTCTTCCTTGAGAATCGCTCCTGCCTTCTTATCAGTTTCCGCCTGTTCGGTTCTGTCGACAGCTTTTCCAATTCGATGTCCGACAACGTTAGAGGTATTCCCAAGACTTCCCTATCAGGCATAACTCCCCCGGAGTCTGTCGATATGTCAGACATCAAACGGAAATCCGTGCGAGGGGGCGCGGTTACGCTCGTTTCGCAAGGAGCGATGGCGGGAATCCAGCTGACATCAACCGCGATCCTCGCACGACTTCTTTCGCCAGACGACTATGGAGTGATGGCGATGGTGGTGGTGGTGACAAATTTTGCGGGACTATTTCGCGAGATGGGTCTTTCATCCGCTGCGATCCAGAAGAAAGGGCTCACTAGGGCGCAGCAGAGCAATCTCTTCTGGCTCAACGCTGGTATGGGTGGCACCCTGACGTTGATGGTGGCAGCAGGATCGCCATTGGTGGCAATGTTCTACGGTAGGCCGGAACTGACGAGCGTGACATTGGCGCTTTCGACGACTTTCATCGTCAGTAGCCTTGGAACCCAGCACGGGGCGATGCTGGTGCGTAACATGCAGTTCGGCCGGAAGGCGTCTGCAGCGTTGGGGGGGGCTCTGGTGGGTCTCGTGGTCTCTGTGATAATGGCATTCAAGGGCTTCTCCTATTGGTCGCTCGTATGGGGCAATGTGTCCGGGTCGGTAGTCACCACCCTTCTTCTGTGGGTTCTCTCGCCGTTCCGGCCAAAATGGTTCACCCGCCGAGTAGGCACACGGAAAATGGTGAACTACGGCGCGAACATCACCGGATTCAATTTCATCAACTTCTTCCAACGAAACCTCGACAACATCTTGATCGGGAGATTCTGGGGAAGTGGAGCTCTGGGGCTCTACAGCCGGGCCTATTCGCTATTGATGCTGCCGATTACCAGTATTCGGAATCCCATCAGTGCCGTTGCGTTTCCGGCTTTGAGTCGTCTCCAAAATGAACCCGACGCCTTCCGGTCCTATTATTTGAAGACAACCTCGCTGATTGCGCTGCTGTCGATGCCGATTGCGGCGTTCTTCCTGGTAGCGTCCGAACCCATCATTTTGCTGATTCTTGGAGAGCAATGGCTCGGAGTATCGCCCATTTTTTCGAGTCTGGCGGCGGCTGCTTTCATTCAACCTGCCTCAGGCTTTGCAGGAAGTTTACTTCTCAGTCTCGGTCAAGGACGCCGCTATCTTTTGTGTGGCACTTTCAATGCAGCGGTCATTAGTGTGGCGTTTTTAATCGGGGTCCGATGGGGCGCGATGGGCGTGGCAACAGCCTACGCCATTGCCAACTACGTGGTACTCTATCCGTGGTTGAGATGGGCATATAAGGACTCGCCGGTCTCATTCTCAATGTTTGCAAAGGCTTGTTCATTTCCTGCCATTATCAGTATCGTTGGAGCGTTAGCTGCCTTCGTTCTCAGAGATCATGTTGAGCAATTCAATGTATTCTTACAATTAATTGCCTTGGCTAGCGCATTCGCCACCGGGGCTATTCCGCTGTTGCTATTCTCAAGCGTCGGGAAGAAATACACTCGGATGATCTTCGGAATCACCTCCCAGTTCCGACGCGTTGAGCGTTCTAAGTCCTGATGAATTCATTTGCCTTTACCATGCCTCGAAAAGAACACGACAATTTTATCTCAATTCCGATTACGTCGACGAATATTGATCGTTGGATCGTGCGGTCGACGATTCGTGATTTCATTCGGACCCGCTACCCGCAGATGAAGGGGCGCCTTCTGGACGTTGGGTGCGGACGTATGCCATATCGAGCTGAGATTCTGGATCGAACTTTGATTGCGGAGTATATTGGCTTGGATATCAATGATGCGCTGATGTATGAAAAAGGGATTAAGCCGGATTTCACATGGGACGGAATTAAGATGCCCTTTGAAGAGGACCAGTTCGATTGCGCCCTGGCAACGGAAGTGTTCGAACACGTTCCAGACATTGAAGCACTTCTCTTGGAAATAAGGAGAGTCATCAAACCAGGAGGAACTTTGCACTTTACGACGCCGTTCTTCTGGCCATACCACGAAGCTCCACATGACCGGCAGCGTTGGACCGCTCACGGGCTGCGACTCAGGCTCGAGCAAGCTGGTTTTCGCGAGATCACCATTGAGGGCCACGGGAACTGGCACTCCAGCCTTGCACAGTTTCTGGGACTATGGGTTAAAAGGGCCCCCATGAACAAGGGTCTTCGCCGGATGATTAGACCGTTTGTTTTGCAAATTCAGAAGTTCTTGATGAGGTGGGATGCAAATTCGACCGAAAAGAATGACGAAATGCCTAGAACGATAGCTGGAACAGCCATAAAATGAAACTCGCGATAGCAGCGCCCTCGGCATCTACATACTCGGAGACCTTCATCCACATGCAGATGGAGCGACTTCCCTGCATACTCCGGATTCATGGGAACAAGGGAGGCAATGAGACGGTGCCCGGTGGTCCCATAGACCCGCGGCGCTCGCCATTCGGATGGATGGATCTGTTGCGGTTCGTGAAGGGGAGTGACCCCAAGGGGCGCGCGTCCTTGGCTGAAGTGCAGCGTCGGTTGCACCGGAAAGGGGTCAGCGTGGTACTCGCCAATTACGGTCAGACCGGAGTGGCCCTGCAACCGGTGTGTAAAGCCTTGGGAATAGGTTTAGTCGTGCACTTTCACGGATACGATGCGCACCAAAAGAGCGTCATTGAAAAGTTTGGGAAGCAATACCGGGAGCTTGGCCACTATTGCGACAGGATCGTCGTGGTATCGGAGCGGATGCTGGCGGCGCTCGCCGGTCTTGGAATCCCGAAGGAGAAGCTGGCGCTTATTCGATATGGAATTGATCCAGCGACCTTCGGGTTGTCCTTGGAAAGGCCCGATTATCCGACGTTCTTCGGTGTGGGACGTTTCGTTGACAAGAAGGCCCCTTACCTGACTTTGTTGGCCTTCAAGGAGGTGGTCAAACAGTATCCAACAGCCCGCTTGATCATCGCCGGAGATGGCCCCCTGCTTGATACTGTTCACAATCTGGTGCATGCTTTCGGCTTGGGTAGTCAGGTCAGCCTTCCAGGGCCGCTTCCCCATCATGAGGTCTCAGCTCACATGCGGCACGCCACCGCGTTCGTGCAGCATTCGATTTCTCCCAGGTGGGGAGACAAGGCTGGCGACAGTGAAGGAACCCCTCTGGCGGTACTGGAGGCGATGATGACCGGGCTCCCGGTCATTGCGACACGACACGCTGGCATCGCGGACGTCATTGAGGATGGAGTGAGTGGTTACCTGATCGATGAATTGGATGTTGTGGAGATGAGCCGCGCGATGATCAGGGTGGTGAGGGACTCTGACGAGGCGGCTCGGATAGGATCAAACGCTCGGGAGACCGCAAGCGCGCATTTTACCGCTGATCGTTACATCGCGGATCTGCAAAACGTTATTCGTGCTGCTCATCGTTGAGTATGTTCTACTCCAACGGGCGAGCCTCAATGAAACGACAAGGGTTCTCCAGGTGGTCAGGGCACCTCGCACACTCTCCCATGTAAGGAACGAGCGCAGGTGGCCAAAAGTGGATTCAAATTCACGTCTCTAGTGATCAAGATGAGTAGATCCGGATACCAATACACAGTCATCGTCCCGCATTACAATTCGGCGAAGAAATTGGCCCGGCTCGTGACCTCAATCCCGGAGCGGCAAGATATCGAAGTAGTGGTGGTGGACGATCTGTCCGATGCCGCCCAGGTCGCGTTGATTCAAGGGAACGCCGCTCTGATGAGCCGGGCGCTTGTGCTTTTTCCCGGCAGGAAGCTGACCGCCGGAGGGGCGCGGAACATGGGGCTGCGGCAGGCGAAGGGTGAGTGGTTGCTTTTTGCGGATTCCGATGATTTCTTCGAGCCGGGAGCGTTTGATGTCTTGGACAGGGAGATCTTTGAGTCAAACGGATCCTTTGATGTGTTCTATTTCAAGGTGCAGGGATTTCGCGAGGGTGGAATGGAACCCAGCGATCGTGGATTGCGCTTGAACCGCATTCTAGACCGCTACGGGAGGTTTTCACGTTTCGACCACGTAGTGCCGTGGGCGAAACTTGTGAGACATCAGCTGATCAAGGACCATGGGATTACCTTTGAGGAAGTCCGCTATTCGAATGACCTGATGTATTCCGCCAGATTGGCCTTTGCGAGCGGTGATGTGCGGATCATCGATGCTGTGCTCTACAATCTGGAGGAAGGGGACGGAGGGCTGACCAGCCACAAGAGCGAGGAGGATTCGTTCTTGAGGAGGGAGGCGCAGTTGCGGCACGAGACGCTTCTGTTTGAACGTCTTCCGGAAGACTTTGTGGCGGAACATCGCTATGTCTTTTACCGGAAGTATTTGCGGGACAGCAGCAAGTTCGGGAGTGAAAGACTGCGGGAATTGCGGAAGCAATACGAAAAGGCGTCGGGCATCAACCCGGTCAACCTGTTTCGCATCAGGTATTTCGTGTTCAGTTGTTTGAGAAGGCTCGGGCTGCCCAAAAAATGGGTGGGGAGTGGTCCCGGCGCTCCCTACTGGGCGAGGGGTTGACAAAAGCATCTGGGTATTTG
>JBIPMR010000283.1:0-5299 GCA_044369025.1 Luteolibacter sp. | reverse complement strand
CACCGTTTGATCCTTTGGCGATATCAAGAAAACGGGCGAAATCAGGGTCGGATCTGCGCTCGAATCCTTCGGCGATGTTGTTCATCACCGATACTCCGCACCGTTGGATTTGATCCCGGAATCCGAAGTCGCGGGCCGAAGGGGCATCAGGACCGAACGAATCGTAAATACCATTGGCTTGGACCCGCGCGTCCTGCCAGATCCGAAGGTCTTCGAAGCGTTCTATCGTCATTGTGATTGATAATTGGATTCTGTCGGTGGGAGGAACGGCGTCTGCGTCTTACGACTTTTAGACTTTCAGACGTTTAGACCTTTAGACTCATCTCAAAGTCTCGCCGCGCCGGTGCCCAGGGTGGTGAGGAAATCCTGATAGGCGGCGGCGAGGCCGATGCGGAAATCCACTTGGGGAGTCCAGCCGGTGGATTTGATCAGGGAGATGTCCAACAGCTTGCGCGGGGTGCCGTCCGGCTTGCCGGGGTCTGTCAGGATCTGGCCCTCGAAGCCGGTGGTCTCGGCGACGAGCGAGGCGAGCTGGAGGATGGTGATGTCCTCGCCGACACCGACGTTCACCCAGTCCGGCGGGGAGTCGAGCGCGAGCAGGTGGAAACAGGCGGTGGCGAGATCGTCGGTGTGGAGGAACTCGCGGCAGGGCGTGCCGGTGCCCCAGATGGTGACGGCTGGGTCGCCGCGTTCCTTGGCTTCATGGAATCGCCGGATCAGGGCGGGGATGACGTGGGAGTTCTCCGGGTGATAGTTGTCGCCGGGGCCGTAGAGGTTGGTGGGCATGGCGCTGTGATAGATGAGGCCATGCTGGGCGCGGTAGTGCTGGCAGAGCTTGAGTCCGGCGATTTTCGCGACGGCGTAGGCTTCGTTGCTGGTTTCCAACGGGCTGGTGAGCAGGCAGTCTTCCGGCATCGGCTGCGGGGCCATTTTCGGATAGATGCAGGACGACCCGAGGAACAGCACGCGCGGCACGGCGGCGCGGCGGCTGCCCTCGATGAGGTTGGCGGCGATCACCAGGTTTTCGTAGATGAAATCCGCAGGGTAGGTCGAGTTTGCGTGGATGCCACCGACCTTGGCGGCGGCGATGATCACGATGTCCGGCTTTTCCGCGGCGAGGAAATCGAAGACCGCTTGCTGGTTGCAGAGGTCGAGTTGGTCGCGCGTGGCCGTTAGGATTTGATAGCCGCCGAGTTTTTTGGCTTCGCGCACGAGTGCCGAGCCGACCATGCCGCGATGGCCTGCGATGAATAGTTTTGTCATGGGAGTTGTTGAATAAATTAATGAAGACAGCCTGCCCGCGTGGCCAATAGCGGGAATCAATTTGCGTTTCGTTGGAACGTCTCAAGTGAGTCCGAATGGACTTCTATGAGATCGGCACTCTCCAGCAACTCCGTGATCCGGGTCACGAAGCAAGTTGGATAGTCGAGCGAGCGGAACTCAGGCGACGGGCATAATCGATGCAAGCCAGCACATCTTCTCGCAGAAGGCGGGGGTGGGCCTCCAGCACATCCTCAACCGAGTCTCCCGCGCCGAGGTATCCCAAAACGGTGTCCACCGTGATCCGGGTGCCACGAATGACCGGCCGGCCGTTGCAGACTTCGGGGTTGAGTTCGATTCGATACTTCATGAGAAAAAGGTAATGATTGGCCGGAACGGCGCAAGCCGTTAGATTCGAGGGCGGCCGTAGCTTGCGATGAGTTTTTCCGCTTCGGCGATGGCCATGCCGGTGACCTGGTCCATGTTGTAATAGCGATAGGTGGCGAGGCGGCCGATGAAGCTGGTGTTTTTCTCGGCGGCGGCGAGTTCCGCATAGCGCTGATAGGCAGCGCGGGCGTGGGGCGCGGGGACGGGATAAAACGGCTCGTCGTCGGGAGTCCAGTCTTTTGGGAACTCGCGGACGATGGTGGTGGCGTCGATCTGCTGGCCGGTCGCGTGTTTGATTTCGACGATGCGGGTGAAGGGGACTTCGATGCCGGGGTAGTTCACCTGCATCGCGGGTTGCCAGAATCCGGGCTTGCCGGAGATCGTCTCGCGGTCACGGAGTTGTTCGGCGGTGAAGGATTCGGGTTCGAAGCGCAGCGAGCGGTAGGGCAGGGGACCGAAGCGCCGGTCATAAAACTCATCGACCGCGCCGGTGAAGACCAGGTGTTTGTGATTCCAGCGCGCGCGGGCCTCGGTGAAGTCGATGCCGAGATGGAGTTCGACGCCGGGTGAGGCGTTGAGCAGGGTTTCGAACATCGCGGTGTAGCCGTGCTTCGGCAGCGCCTGGAAAGTTTCTGACAGATAGCGGTTGTCGCGGTTGGTGCGGATCGGGATGCGGCCGCAGACCGAGGCGTCGAGTTCGCGCGGGTGGGCCTTCCACTGCTTGAGCGTGTAGCCTTCGAAGAACAATTCGTAGAGTTCGCGGCCGACTTGTGAGATGATGACCTCCTCGGAGTTTTCCGGCTGCTCGATGGGAATGCGGTTTTGCGCCAGCCATTGTTCGAACTCCGCGGTGCTGGCTTCCCTTCCGATCAGTTCTTCGAAGGTGTTGAGGTTGATGGGAAAACTCCAGTAACGTGCGCGGGCGTGGCTTTTGATGGTGTAGCTGACCTGATGCCAATCGGTGAAGGCGGAGAGGTAATCGACGATGCGCTGCGAGTTGCTGCGGAAATAATGGGGGCCGTAGTGGTGGACGAGCACGCCGGCGGAGTTGATGCCGTCATGGGCGTTTCCGCCGAGGTGGCTGCGGCGATCGACGACGACGCATTTCCAACCGGCGGCGGCGAGGCGCTGGGCGATGACCAGGCCGGAGAAGCCGGCGCCGATGATCAGGAAATCGGTGGATGCGTCAGATTGCAAAAAAGGTGAGGGTGGGGCCGAACGCTGCCGCCCGTGGTCGATCTTTCGAGGGTGGAAAGAAACCTGATGGGTGGGCTCGTGGGATGATGCGGGGGGCGTCGGGATGATGGAACTCCCCGGACCGCCGACGGCTGGCTGGAGGGGAGTGTGGGCGGAGAGGCGGGAAAAATGAATGACGTGATCGTGGAGAAAATGGGTGGGTTTTCAGACAATGGGCCGGCGCGGCAGGAGGAGGGAAAAAAGATCCAGGTCCACGGCGTGGGGTTGGCCGAGGAATTCGAGCAGGATTTTCACCCGTTCGGTGGCGGAGGGCACGGCGACGACGGTGCCCTGCATGCCTTGGAGCGGGCCGTGGGCGATTTCGACTTCATCGCCGATTTCGATGGTGGGGCTGACGGTGAAAACTTCCTCGGTGGCACCCTCGCGGGAGCGGATTTCCTGCATCAGCGACTCGACGAAGGAATCCGGCACCGCCGGGATGCCGTTGCCGAAACGCACCAAGCCGCGGACGCCCTGGCAGAAAGTGACCGCGCGCTCCATTTCGTGGATGCTGAACTTGGCGAGCACGTAGCCGGGAAAAAGCGGTTCGACCCACCAGATTTTGCCACGGCGGGTGGCCTTGCGGTAGCGGAGGCGCGGGCAGAAGACTTCGACGCTTTCGAGTTCACGCAGGTGGCCCGCGGCGATGTGTTCGCGTTTGGTTTGGCAACGCACGCAAAACCATTCGGGAAGGGTGGGATCTGGGAGGGTCATTGGCCGAGAATTTTCTGAAGAACCGGGAGGACTTTGCCGCTGCTGCGGACCCAGGTTTCGAGCCGTTCGACGCGTTCGCCGAGAAACTTGCGGCGCTCCGGATCGTCGATCTCCCGGGCGGTTTCCGCGAGACGGCTGATTTTGGTTTTACCGCTTTCGAGGTGGGGGCGGACTTGCTCGCGGATGAAGCCGCCGACGAGGCGTTTCAATTCGATGGCGGGTTCGTAGTAAGTGCGGCGCTCGACGCTCGACGGCGCTTCGCGGACCGCGCCGAGGCTTTTGAGCAGGCGCAGGCCCTGGCTGGCGGAGCCTTTGCTGATGCCGAGGCGTCGCACCAGATCGTCGAGTGCCAGTGGAGTTTGGGAAATGAAGAGCAAGCCGTAGATTTCTCCGATCGACCGGGGGAGGCCGAGGACGCGCACGCCATCGACGAAAACCGCCACGACTTGGAGTTCCAAGGCGTCCAGTTCGTATTGATCCCCATTGACCAGCTCCGTCATGGCGCGGACGCTAGGAAAAACCCCGGGATTGTTCAAACTTTTTTGAACAGCAAAAAACCACGGGTGGATGCCCGTGGTTTTGGTGGAAAAAGGAAGTCCGGCTGACGGGAGGTCAGGCGAGCATGCCTTCGATGAGTTTTTCCAATTTCACGATGTCCGCCGAGAACGCGCGGATGCCGTGGGCGGTTTTTTCGGTGGCCATCGCGTCCTCGTTGAGGGCGAAACGGAAGGCGCTCTCGTTGAGGCTGATTTTCTCGTGGCTGCTGGCGGCGGCCTCTGCGGCGGTGAGGCGGGCGGTGATCGGCTCGTCGGATGCCTGGAGTTCCCCGAGCAGGCCCGGGCTGATGGTGAGGAAATCGCAACCGGCGAGCGCGAGGATTTCGCCCTTGTTGCGGAAGGACGCGCCCATCACTTCGGTTTTGTAGCCGAATTTTTTGTAATAATTGAAAATGGCGCGGACGGAAATGACGCCCGGATCCTCATCGCCTTGGAAATCCTTGCCGGTGGCGGCCTTGTGCCAATCGAGGATGCGGCCGACGAACGGCGAGATCAGTTGCACGCCGGCTTCGGCGCAGGCAACGGCTTGGGCGAAGGAAAACAGCAGCGTGAGATTGCAATGAATGCCTTCTTTTTCCAGCGCTTCAGCCGCTTTGATGCCTTCCCAGGTGGAGGCGATTTTGATCAGGATGCGGTTGCGGGAATGGCCTTCCGCCTCGTAGGCGGCGATCAACTGGTGGGCCTTGGCGATGGTGGCGGCGGTGTCGAACGAGAGGCGGGCATCCACCTCGGTGGAGACGCGGCCGGGGACGATTTTCAGGATTTCCAGGCCGAAGAGGATCAGGATGCGGTCGAGAATCGCCTCGGTGAGCGCGGGGCCGGCGAGCCCGGATTTTTTGACTTCTGCGATGGCCTTCTCGGCGAGGTGGCGGTATTCCGGTTTGCCGGCGGCCTGGAGGATCAACGACGGATTGGTGGTCGCGTCCTGCGGTTGATAGGTTTTCATCGACTCGAAATCGCCGGTATCGGCGACCACGGTGGTGAACTGCTTCAATTGGTCGAGTTGGTTGATGCTCATCTGGGCCATGGGTAACCTCGGCGGACCGGGTTGTGAAGGTGAAATGCCCGAGTGACGCGCATGAAACTTACTGCAGCCGCCGATGAATCGCCTTGAAGGTGAGCGCGCCGATGGTGCCTCCCATCAC
>JBIPMR010000282.1:0-5303 GCA_044369025.1 Luteolibacter sp. | reverse complement strand
ACCACCAGAAAAGCTTCGCGCAGGTGAAGCCCGGGACTTCGCGGCGCAGCTTGTCCCAGATTTTTTCGCCATGGACGAGGTGGTTGCTTTGTTTCCAAAACCGGACCTCGGCGTTTTCGCGGTCATACCAGCCGTTGGCAACGATCCCGTGATCCGCGGGTGAGGTGCCGGTGACGATGGACGATTGCGCGGTGCAGGTGACCGCCGGAAAAGCCGGCTTGTAACTTTGCACGCCGTGTTTCGCGGCGAACGCGGCCAGCCCGGGCATGTCCGCGCCTAACAGCGACCGCGAAAGTCCGACAAGATTGATGACCGCAACGCGCATCGCGGAATCATGAAACGGGAGCGCCGCCTTGGAAAGCGTTTGAATCGATCAATCCATGCGCTGGATTCCGAGCGGATTGGCCTCCTGGAGCTCGGGCGGAAGAGCGGCGTCGGGGAAGCTTTGCCAGGCGACGGGGCGGCAGAAGCGGAAGATCGCCATGGTGCCGACGGAGGTGCTGCGCCCGTCCGAAGTGGCGGGGAACGGGCCGCCGTGGACCATGCTGTTGCAGACTTCGACGCCGGTGGGAAAGCCGTTGAAAATGAGGCGGCCGGCGCGGCCTTGCAGCGCGGTGACCAGCGACCCGTGCGCGGCGAGCTCGGCGTCCGTGGCGTGCAGGCTGGCGGTGAGCTGGCCTTCGAGTTGGGGAATCGCCGCTTCGATTTCTGCTAGAGTGCCCTGCACGATCAAGGTGGCGGGGCCGAACATTTCTCCGTGGAGCGCTTCGTTGCCGAGGAAGTCGCTGATAGAAACGGTGAAAACGGCGGGCGCGCCCTGGCCGGGACCTGCCGGGGTGGCGGAGCGGGCGAGGGTTTCCACGCCTTTCGCGGCGGCGAAGGTGGCGGTGGAATCGGCGAAGGCCTGGCAGATCGAGGCGTTCAACATCATGCCGGGGGCGCCGGCTTCGATCCGCGACTTGAGTTTTGTGAGGAAGGTTTCGCCGTGGCCCGCGGGCAGGAAAACGAGGCCGGGATTGGTGCAGAACTGGCCGACGCCGAGGGTGAGCGACCCGAAGAACGCTTCCGCCAGGGCCTCCTCGCCGCGCTCCAGCGCGCCGGGCAGGATCACGATCGGATTCACCGAACTCATTTCCGCGTAAACGGGAATCGGCTGCGGGCGTTTGGCGGCGCTTTCCATCAGCGCGGTGCCGCCGGCGCGGGAACCGGTGAAGCCGACGGCCTGGGTGACCGGATGCTTGACGACCGCTTGGCCGACCTTGCGTCCGCCGCCGTAAAGCACCGAGAACACGCCCTCCGGCATGTGGGTTAGCCGGGCGGCTCGAATCACGGCGGCGGCGACGATTTCCGCCACTCCGGGGTGCGAGGCGTGGGCGATGACGACGACCGGACAACCCGCCGCCAGGGCCGAGGCGCTGTCGCCACCCGCGACGGCGTAGGCTAACGGAAAATTGCTCGCACAAAAAACCGCGACCGGCCCGAGCGGACGAAGCATCGAGCGGAGATCGACTTTCGGGATCGGCTTGCGGTCGGGATCCGCGCGTTCGATGCGCGCATCGACCCATGAACCGTCTTCGATCAACGCGGCGAACATCCGGAGCTGGCCGGTGGTGCGCGCCGTTTCGCCGCGCAGGCGGGGCTCGGCCAGGGCGGTTTCCAACTGGCCGCGTTCGACGATGTCATCGACGACGGTTTCGATCTCGCTGGCGATGGCGCGCAGGAATCCGGCGCGGGTTTTTCCGGAGAGATTCGAATACCGCGGGAATGCGGCGGCGGCGAGGGCCATGGCTTTTTCCACTTCCTCCGGCGTGGCGGACAGATAGACCGGTGCCAGCGGGGTGCCGGTTCCGGGTTGGACCGCGGTGCCGCAGGGTTCGGTGCCGGTGGAGCGGGAGAAGCCGATGAAGGAGCTGCCGAGGAGTGGGGTGATCATGATGGAGGCTGATAGGTTAGATGAATGGCGGGATGCCGTGGCGGAATGGGTCCGATGGATTGAAGATGTAGGTGCTCTCGCCATTCACCCACGCGCGGCCGGAGACGCGGGGGATGATTTTCCCGTTAGGCAGGGATTCGAAGCGGCCTTGGAAGACGGTGTCGAGGATGCCGGCCTGACGCCAGAAGTCGCCGGGCTTGAGTTTGCCGGAGGCGTGGAGGCAGGCGAGTTTGGCGCTGGTGCCGGTGCCGCATGGCGAACGGTCGTAGGCTTTTCCGGGGCAGAGCAGGAAGTTCCGGCTATCGGCGGTGGCGGGATCGGTGGGCGGGCCGAAGACTTCGATGTGGTCGATTTCCCCGCCGTTTTCGCCGGTGAGGTTTTGGTGATGGAGCGCCTGGCGGACGGCCCAGCAGAAGGCGGTGAGGGCTTCGAGGTTTTGGAAGGCCACTTCCGGGCCTTGTCGATCGATGAGGAAAAACCAATTGCCGCCCCAGGCGATGTCGCCGTGGATGGTGCCCCAGTCCGGGACATCCACCGGGACGGACGCGGCGAGGCGGTAGCACGGGACATTGGCGACTTCCACCGAGCCGTCGGGCCGGAGTTCCGCGGTGATCACGCCCACCGGGGTGTCGATGCGATGGATGCCGTTGGTGATTTTCCCCAAGTGGGCCAGCGTCACGACCAGGCCGATGCTGCCGTGAATGCACATGCCGAGGGTGGAAACGTTGTTGAAAAAAATCACGCCGCAGCAGCATCCGGGTTCGTGCGGCTCGCAAAGCAGCGCGCCGACCATCGCCTCGTGGCCGCGCGGTTCGTTGCAAACGGCGCTGCGCAGCCAGTCATGCTTTTCGCGCAAAAGCCGCGCCCTTTCCGCAAGCGGCCCGTCCCCCAGATCCGGCCCGCCGGCGATGACGACCCGGGTGGGTTCGCCTTCGGTGTGGGAATCGATGACGTGAAGGTTGGCTCGGGGTTGCATGGGATTGTCCGGTTGTAACATCCCGGTCTTGGCAAAAGCTGTAGCGGCTGCTCCCGGATTCGTATAGGAAAAGCCGTCCATGCATCAGGCCACCTCACTTCGGAAAACCTTCTTTGCCTCGTTAGAAGGCCTGTTGCCGGTGGACCGGCTGTTTGACGGCGTGCCGGACATCGTGTTTTTCGTCAAGGACGTGCACGGCCGCTACATGGCGGTGAACGACACGCTCGCCACCCGCTGCGGGCTGGCCGACAAAAACGACGCGCTCGGCCTCACCGCCGACGAGTTGTTTCCGCCGCCGCTGGGCAAGGCCTTCGCCCTCCAGGATCGTGAAATCCTCAGCCGCGGCCAACCGATCCGCGATCACCTCGAACTCCATCTCTACCCCGGCGGACGCAGCGGCTGGTGCCTCACCTTCAAGGAGCCGGTTTTCGGAAAAAACGGCAGCGTCGCCGGCATTTGCGGGATTTCGCGCGACCTCCATTCCCCCGGCGAGCAAGGCCCGGACCTGGCCGCGCTGTCCGCGGTGATCGAGCACATCCACCGCCATTACGATGAAGTCCTGCGGCTGCCGGGGCTCGCGGAAATGGCGGGGATGTCCGTCTATCAGTTCGACCAGCGCATCCGCTCGCTGTTCCACGTCACCGCCGGGCAGTATCTGGTCAAGGTCCGGATCGATGCCGCGTGCCAGCGTCTATCAGGCACGGCTGAGCCGCTGGTCCAGATCGCGCTCGCCTGCGGTTATTCCGACCAATCGTCGTTTTCCCGCCAGTTCAAACAAGCCGTCGGCATCAGCCCGCTGGCTTACCGGCGGAAAATCCATGGCTCGGCCGTCTGAGCCGCAAGCCTTGCACGATCCGGCGCGAGTCTTTATGGATCAAGCCAGTGTCCAGCGAGTCCCTGAAAAATCACCCGAAGCGATGGAAGTGGCGGCTGGAGTGGCTTGCCCAGATGGGAATCGAGAGGTGCGTGGGGCTGCTGCCGGGGGCCTTCGTTTTCCGCCTCGGCGAGGTGGTGGGCGGACTGGCCTGGCATTTCATGCGGGAAAGGCGGCGGGTGGTTTTGCGGAATCTGCGCATCGCCTTTTACCGGGAGCATGACCTGCCCGCGCTGGAGAAAATGGCGCGCGAGGTGTTCCGCCGGACGGGTGGCAATCTGCTTTCGAGCGCCCACACCGCGCGGCTCAATGCGGACCAGGTCGCCGAAGTGCTGTCGGTCGAAAACCCGCAACTGCTCGAAGATGCCGCCGCCGACGGTCGCGGCGTGGTGCTGATGCCGCCGCACATGGGCAACTGGGAGATCCTCAGCCGGCTCAACCGTTTGTTCCCGCAAGGCCATCCGATCGGCGCATTCTACCGGCCGTTGAACAACCCGCTGATCGACGCGCAGGTGATCGCCCAGCGCGGGACCGACGGCACCCGGCTGTTTTCCAAGCGCGACAGTTTCCATCAGGTCGCCGGATTCATCCGTGAGGGCGGGATCGTGGGCATTCTAGCAGACCAACGGTCGGGGCGGAAAGGCGAGGTGGTGCGCTTCTTCGGCCGGCTCACGCGGGCCAGCCCGCTGCCCGGTCTGATCGCGCGGCGCAGCAAAAGCGCGGTGGTGGGGATTTCCCTGATCACCCATGCCCCGGGAAAATGGAAGGTGCGCTATCACTCCGTCGAGGGGCCGCTCAACACCACCCGCTGCATGGCCGTGTTGGAACGGGCGATGAAAGCCAGCCCGCTGGATGTCTTCTGGTTTCAAGAGCGGTGGAAACTCTATCTGAGCCCCAAACGCGGCGTCCAGGATTGGCTCGGCAGCGATCTCCACGGCGAAGGCACGCCGCACCGCGCGCTGGTGTGGCTGGCGGGCGTGGCGCAGGATTGGCAAATTCCCGCGGAGTGGCTTCATCCGGATGTGATTTACGAACTCGTGCTCGCACCCGGCCAGAAGGTCCCCGGGTGGTTTGGCGGAGCGGGAAAGCACCACACCGCACCCGCGGCCGGGGATCGCGCGGCCTATCAGAAAATCATCGCAACCATCGATCGTGACCACCCCCTGCCCGTCGATTACATCCTAACACCCGCCGCGCCCAAGGCCCTCTCCAAAGCCGCCAGCCGCGAGGCCATCCCGCTGATTTCACTTCCGCCGCAGCCATGAAAGTCATCCAGATCCTGCCCGAGCTGAATGCCGGCGGCGTCGAGCGCGGCACGCTGGAGGTCGCCGCGCATCTGGTGGCGAACGGCCACCAATCGATCGTCATCTCCAACGGCGGCCGACTCGTGGAGGCCCTCGAAAACGCCGGCTCGCGTCACCTCCGGCTGCCGGTGCACCGCAAGGCGCTGGCGTCGTTGCGGCAGATTCCCGCGTTGCGGAAAATTTTCATCGAGGAAAAACCCGACATCATCCACCTGC
>JBIPMR010000281.1:0-5318 GCA_044369025.1 Luteolibacter sp. | reverse complement strand
TGGATGCCGTAGCGGACGAGAATGTTGCGCAGGTCGAACATCAGCTTTTCGTGCTTTCCCGTGCGGGGATTCGCCCAGGACGAGTCTTCCCAGCGGGCGACATGGTGGCGTGCCAGTTGGATGGCCTCGTCCAAGGTGAGGCGTTTGTTGGCCGACATCACTTTCCATGGCGACGTGGTCAGGATTTTCCTGCCGAATTTGCGTTTCAGCGACTCCGGCGCCTTGCCATCCGGCGGGATGTGCAATCGTAGGATGCGGGTGCCCGGCTGCCGTTCCACCTGAAAGAGCACCGGCCCGAAATACAATGCCGAGCGCCAGTTGCAGGTGACATACGTCCCGCGACCGTAGAAACCGCCGTGCATCCAGCGGGCGATTCCTCGCTTGGCCTTGTAGTTGGGCAAGGGTGTCTCCGCCGTCCACGACCCATCACGAAACCCTCCCTTGAGAATCTTCCTCGCATTGCGCTTGCTGGTGCCGTGGAAGAACACCCTGCCCGCCACGTCCAACGGTTCCGGGCCGTCCGGGGAAGGTGAAATCGGCGGAGACGAGTGGGGCGGCGGCATCACATTACCCTATCCGCCTTGTCAAGTTGCCTGAGCTTAAAAACGCCGGATTTATTCATAACTCACTGGTATTTAGTGCCTGAAAAACCAACAAATATTTTTCCGCAGATTTTTCAAACTTTCGACCCTATCCCCCCAATTGTCCCACCCCGGCTGATACAGTTCTGAATGGTTCCCGCGGCAAGTCCGTAACCCCCCGGGTGCAATTGCGCACCATTTCTCCGCATATCCTCCAATCCACCGATGGGGATTGCCACACAAGCCACGCTCCTGCTAGATCCAGTCACTCAATAGCCCACCCCATGCCCACCACCTTTCTTCACACCGCCGACTGGCAGCTCGGCAAACCCTACGCCCGCGTGGCCGACGTCACCAAACGCAGCCGCCTCCAAAACGAGCGCTTCGAATGCCTCAAGCGCATCGGCGATGCCGTCCGCGACCATCAAGCCGCTTTCGTGCTGGTGGCGGGCGACCTGTTTGACAGCCCCAGTCCGGTGAATGCCACGGTGGCCAGAGCCTGCGAAGCCATCGGCCGGATGGGCGTTCCGGTAATCGTCATCCCGGGAAACCATGACCACGGCGGCCCCGGCAGCCTGTGGGAGCAGGCGTTTTTCCTGAGCCAGCGCGAACAACTCGCGCCCAACCTGCGCGTCCTCCTCACGCCGGAGCCTGTCATCCTTGAAAACGCCGTCGTGTTCCCCGCTCCCTTGCTGCGCCGTCAGGACAATGCCGATCCCACCGCCTGGATCCGCAGCGCCTTCGAGTCGCCGGATTTTCCCACGGACCTTCCCCGCATCGTGCTTGCCCACGGTAGCATCCAAGGTTTCGACTCCACCCAGGACGACGAGGACGAAGAACCCAAGGGCCTCAACCGCATCGACCTCGCCCGCCTGCCGGAATCTGAAATCGACTACATCGCCCTCGGCGACTGGCATGGCACGAAGCAGGTCGCCCCGAAAGGCTGGTATTCGGGCACGCCCGAAATCGACCGCTTCCCGAAAGGCTCCGACAACGATCCCGGCAACATCCTCATCGTCCAGTCAGCCCGCGGACCAGCCCCGCAGGTGAACCAACAAGCCACCGGAAATTTCCGTTGGAACGAGTTCTCCCACCGCTTTTCCGAGGACCAGGGCTTCGAGGCCTTCCGCGCCGAACTCGACGGACGCATCGGCCAGTGGGGCCAGGACAGCCTGCTGAAACTTTCGCTCGATGGCAGCCTCGGCATCGAAACCTCGCTGCGGCTCGCCGATCTCATCGAAGGCCTCGATGCCCGCCTGCTCCGCATGAAGCTCGAAAACCGCGTGTCCATCGCGCCCGCCGGGGAGGAAATCCAAGCCCTCGCCAACCGCCCGGCCGATCCCCTCATCTCATCGGTCGCCAGCCAGTTGATCGCCATAAGCCAGGGCGCCGAGCCCGAAGTCGCACGCCTCGCCCTCCGCGAACTCCACGCCGCTATCCGCTGATCCCATTTCAAAATCCCAGCTTTTACCTCCATGCGTCTCCACTCCCTCACCGTCAGAAACTACCGCATCCACCGCGACATCACCGTCGATTTCGACCCCTCGCGCAACCTAATCGGCGGCACCAACGAAACCGGCAAAAGCACCCTCGCCGAGGCCATCCACCGCGCCCTTTTCATGCGCCACCGGGCGGGCGGCGATTTGCAGAAATCGATGGTATCCGACATCCACCCGGGAGCCCCCGAGGTCAAACTCACCTTCGAAAGCGCGGGAGAAACCTGGACCGTCGAAAAGCAGTTTGCCGGCACCAAAGGCAGCGCCCGTCTCCGCTCCGCGAGTGGCATCAGCCTCCAGGGCGACGCCGCGGAGGACAAGCTCGCCGAAATCACCGCCAATCCGGACGGCATGGCGAACCGCCTCAACGAACTCACCACCCGCTGGGGCCACCTCTGGGTCTGGCAAGGCACCGCCGGAAACGACGCCTCCTCCCACGCCGCCAGCCGCCGCGACGAACTCGTCCAGCGCCTGCAACAACAAGGCCTCGCCGCCGTCATGCAGTCCGCCACCGACGAGCACGCCTGCGGAAAAATCCACCTCGCCCATGAGGAAATTTTCACCCGCACCGGAGCCGTAAAGGCGAATTCCCGGCTCGACCTCGCCACCAAGTCGCTCGCCGAGGCCGACTCCGCCCTCACCCGGGCCATCGAGCAGAAACAACGTCTCGCATCCGCCGTCATCGATCAGGAAAACGCGGCAAAAATCCTCGCCGATTCGATCGCCGCCTTGCCCCAAAAACGCAGCGACCTCACCGCCGTCAACGCCTCGCTCGCCAAGGCCAACGAGCTCCACGCCCGCCACCAGCGCGAAGAACTGCTCCTCCAAAACGCCACCCACGCCCGCAGCCAGATCGCGAAGGCCGACCAACAAATCCGCGAACTCCACAAGCAGGCCGCAACCATCAGGGATACCCTCGTCCCCGCCGAGGCGAAACTCTCCGTCCTCGCCGATCAGGAAAACGCCGCCCGCGAGGCAGGCGGTGCCGCCGAACTCGCCCATCGCGCCATCAGCGATGCCGTCCGGCTCGCCCGCCAGCATCACGACCTCGCCGCCGCCTGCGTGTCGCGCTTCGAAAAATCCGCCACCCATGAGGCGCTCGCCACGAAGGCCAAGGACATCGCTGAGATCGAAAAATCCCTCGCCTCCGACCGCGATGCGCTCTCCAAACTCCCGGCCGTCACTCCCGCCCAGCTCGAATCCCTGCGCAAACTCGAAAGCCAGATCGGCCAGGCAGAAAGCGCGCTCACCGCCATCGCCGCCGGCGTCGAACTGATTTGCTCCGACCAAGCCGTCCTGCTCGATGGCCAGCCACTCGAATCCGGCAAGCCCCGCGTCATCACCGAAACCTCCGAGCTCACCCTCGGCAGCGGCACCCGCCTGCATATCCAGCCCGGCGGCGGCACCTCACTCGCCGAATCCCGCCGCAAGCTGGATGATTTGCGGAAAAAACTCACCGCCGCCCTCGATCAACTCGCCATCCAATCCCCCGTCGAAGCCGCCGAGATCGTCACCGCCCGCCAAGTCATCGAGCAACGCCTTTCCAACACCGAATCTCGGCTCCAGGCCCTCGGTGCCCGCGAGTTGCCCGAGGCCCTCGCCAGCGCCATGGACGCCCTAACCGCCGCCACCGCCGAGCTGGATCACCGCAGCGCCGCACTCCCCGGGGATCAAATTCCCGCACTTCCCGATTCGGTGGAAACCGCACGCACATGGCAAATCGGCACCCGCGACGCTCTCAAAAATACAGAAGGCCAGGAACAAACCATCCTCGCGGTTGCCGATGCCCGGCGCACAGCCCATCAGGAAAAAATCCGGGCACTCCAAACCCAGCGCGAGTCCCTCGATGCCGGGCGCAAATCCCTCGAAGCCCACCAAAGCTCCGCCCGCATCCTCGAACAAAACCACGGCGATTCCCCCACCCGCACCGCCGCCCTCGCAGCCGCCACCGCTGCGGAAACTGCCGCCACCTCCACTCTTCACGCCACCTCCGCAGCCCTCGCCGAACTCAACCCGGACCTGCTCCACCAACAAGTCACCCGCCTCACCCGCGTGATTTCCATCGAGGAGGATAAACAACGCGATGCCGAAACCCGCATCGCCGTCGCCCGCAACACCCTCGCCCTCGACGGCTCTTCAGACCCCGAGGCCGAACTCCTCCAAGCCAAAGCCCGCCACGCCGCCGCCGCCGAAGAACAGGCCCGCGAAAAACGCCACGCGGATTCCATCGCCCTGCTGGACCGCCTGTTTTCCCAGTCCCAATCCGCCATCAGCGAAAGCGTCACCCAGCCCATCGCCGACCGCGTCGCCGGCTACCTCGAATGCCTGTTCGGCCGCGGCGTCCGCGTCGCCGTCGATCTCACCCACCCCACCCAGGCCTCAATCCAACTCACCCGCCCCGGCACCCCCTCATTCACCTTCGATTCCCTCAGCGGCGGAGCCAAGGAACAAGTCGCCGCCGCCCTGCGTCTCGCCACCGCGGAAATCCTCGCCGCCAATCACGACGGCTGCCTGCCCATTCTCTTCGACGACGCCTTCGCCTACGCCGATGACGACCGCATCCAGTCCCTGCAAACCATGCTCGACCTCGCCGCCACCCGCGGCCTGCAAGTGCTCGTCCTCACCTGCACCCCCGCCGGCTACATCGGCCTCGGTGCCAAAGAAATCCGCCTCACACCCCATCCCTGGCACGAACTCACCTGACTGCCCAGATAGGGCTGGCCCGCCGCGGCCCGCCCACTTGTCCCCATCGGGGCGAAACGCCAATGAACCAGCAACCGACTCTCCCTCTTACCAAAATGCTCACTCCCACCGAACTCCCGCTCTGGCAACTCGTCACCGCCCAATTCCGCCTCGGGCCTCACACCGACCACGGCCCGTCCCACTGGCGCACGGTCCGTCGCAACGGCCTTTACCTCGCCCGTCTTCACGGAGCCGATGAGGAAATCGTCCGCCTCTTCGCCGTCTTCCACGACTCATGCCGGGAAAACGAATACCGCGATCCCCAACACGGCCCTCGCGGCGCACAACTCGCTCTCGAATTCCGCCAGGTCGGCCATTTCCACCTCGACGACGCCCGCATGGCACTCCTCGTCACCGCCTGCCAAATCCACAACGGCGGCCCACCTCAAAACGAGCCCACCCTCGCCGTCTGCCTCGACGCCGACCGCCTCGACCTCGGCCGCGTCGGCATCACCCCGGACCCGACTCTCCTCTCCACCACCACCGCCCAATCCATCGC
>JBIPMR010000280.1:0-5335 GCA_044369025.1 Luteolibacter sp. | reverse complement strand
AGCTTGGCGAGGATCCATTCCGGGCCGTGGTCGTCCACGGTGTATTTGAAGCGCGAGTGCTTGCGGTCGGTGCGGTCGCCGAAGTCGCGCTGCACGAGCACGACCTTTTCCGCGACATCCACGACCTGCTCGGGCGTGCAGAAGCCGATCACGTCGGCGATGCGCGGATAGGTGGCGTCGTTGCCGTGGGTCGAGCCCATGCCGCCGCCGACGGCGACGTTGTAGCCGACGAGTTCGCCGCCCTCGACGATGGCGATGAAGGACAGGCAGTTCGCGTAAATATCGACGTCGTTGGACGGCGGCACCGCGATGGTGATCTTGAACTTCCGCGGCAGATAGGTCTTGCCGTAGATCGGCTCGATTTCCGCTTCGCTCGATTCGACTTTCTCACCGTCGAGCCAGATTTCGTGGTAGGCGCGGGTCTGCGGCGTGAGGTGTGCGGAAATGTCCTCCGCCGCCTTGAGAGCGAGCGCGTGGATCTTTGATAGATGGGGATTCGGATTGCACATCACGTTGCGGTTCACGTCGCCGCAGGCGGCGATGGTGTCCATCGCGGCCTGGTTGATCTCGGCGATGGTGCGCTTGAGATTGGTTTTGATGATGCCGTGGAACTGGAACGCCTGGCGGGTGGTGAGTTTGATGGTGCCGTTCGCGAACTGGGTGGCGAGACGGTCGGTCTCCAACCATTGGTGCGAAGTGGCGACGCCACCGGGCACGCGGATGCGGATCATGAAGGAATACGCCTTTTCCAACTTGTGCTTGCGGCGGCCGGCGCGGATGTCGCGGTCGTCCTGCTGATAGGTGCCGTGGAACTTGAGCAGCTGCTGGTCGTCCTCGCACATCGAGCCGGTGGAAAGGTCCGCCAGACCTTCCTCGATGGTGCCGCGCAGGTAGTTGCTGCGGGTTTTGATGTATTCGTTGGCGGAGAGTTTCTTGTCTTCGGACATGGGAAATTGAATTTGAAATTTGAAATCTCAGATTTGAGATCAATAGACGTCGCGTTGATAGCGTTTGGTTTTCTTGAGGTCCTCGACATAGGCCTCGGCGGCTTCGCGGGAGATGCCCGCCTGGTTTTCGACGACGGAAATGAGCGCCTCGTGCACGTCGTGGGCCATGCGGTTGGCATCGCCGCAGACGTAGAAATGCGCGCCATCCTCGAGCCATTCGTAGAGCGCCTTCGCCTGCTGGATCATGCGGTCCTGGACGTAAACCTTCTCCGGTTGGTCGCGGGAGAACGCCACGTCGAGGCGGGTGAGCACGCCCTCCTTGAGATGGTCCTGCCACTCAAGCTGATAGAGAAAGTCGTAGGTGTAGTGCTGATCGCCGAAGAACAGCCAGTTCTTTCCGGAACTGCCGAGCGCGGCGCGGTGCTCGACGAAGGCGCGGAACGGCGCGACGCCGGTCCCGGGGCCGACCATGATGATGGGCGTGGAACCGTCGGCGGGCAGGCGGAAGTTCTTGTTGGGCTGGACGAAGACTTGGACCGGATCGCCGTTTTTCACCAGGTCTGCCATGTAGGTCGAGCAAACGCCCTTGCGCAGGCGGCCATGGGTTTCGTAGCGGACGGCGGCCACCGTTAGATGGACTTCATCGGTGTGGGCGAGCGGGCTGGATGCGATCGAGTAAAGGCGCGGCGGCAGCTTGCGGAAGATGCCGGCGAGCGCTTCCGCGGAAAGTCCGTGAGGAGCGAAATCGATGATCGCGTCGATGATTTCGCGGCCGTGGTTGTATTCCTTGAGTTGTTCCTTCGCGTCTTCGGCGAGCAGGGCGCGGAGCGTGGCGGAGTCGGCGGCTTCGGCGAGTTTCGTGAGGACGGCGCGGGAAAGCGCGGTGATGTCGTAATCTTCGCGGAGGGCGTCGGCGAGCAGCTTGCGGCCGACGTTTTTCACTTCGATCTCTTCATTGCCCGTGAGCTTGGCGGCTTGGATGATCGCCTTGACGACGTCGGGGGCGTTGACCGGAATGACCGCCAGCGCATCGCCCGGCTCATAGGAAAGCCCGGATTCGGCGAGGGAAAATTCCAGATGCAGGGTTTCCTTCGCGGAGCCTTCACCATTGAGCAGCACGCTATCGATGGTTTCCGCGGGGAATGGATTCTTTTTTCCATACTCGACAGTTGGCACCACCACCGGCGCGACGAATGAAACCAGCGCCGCCGATGCCGGGGCGAGCGCGGAAAGCGACCCCTCCAGCCATCCGGCGTAGGAATCTTCATAGTCCACATCGCAATCCTGGCGGTTGAAAATCCGGACGGCTCCGAGCGCCTCAAAGCGGGCGTCGAGATCCTTGCCGGTTTGGCAGAATTTCTCGTAAGAAGTGTCGCCCAACGCGCAAACCGAATAGCGGACGCCGGAAAGTGCCAGATCGGCGGTCATGAATTCCTTGTAAAACGAAATGGCGGTCTCCGGTGGTTCGCCGTCGCCCCAAGTCGAGACGATCACCAGCAGATTCGCGGCTTTCGCCAGGTCGGCCGGTGAAATTTCCGACATGTTTTTCATCACCGCTTGGAACCCGCGCTTCTTGGCTTCTTTCACGGTGCGGTCCGCTAAGGATTCGGAGTTCCCCGATTCGGTGCCGTAGAGCACGGTCAATTTTGCGGAGGGAACCTTCGCGGGCGCCGCAGAGGAAGCGGCGGGCGCGCCAGCGGCGAGGAAACCGCTGAGCCAACCCCGTTGCACGGGATCGAGGCCATGAAGAAGTAAATCCAACGCGGTGCGCTGGTCGGTGGTGAATGGGGCGTGCTCGGGAAGCATAATCCTTAGTTAATTACCTTGTTTTATGAGGTTTCGCCGAGAAAGTGAGGGCAAACCCCCGGATGCGCAACATTTTTTTGGCAGTTTTCATGGATTATTCGGCCGATAAGCCGGTGGCGGCAGCGATTTCAAAGAGATGCGCTAGACCCGCTGGCGGCACCGCGTAGGGAGCCGCATGACAAAACTCAAACCGCGATGGCTGGCATTTCTGGTGATCGCACAACCGCTGACCGCGGAGGTGATGCTCGCCCCGCTGTTTCAGAATGGAGCCGTGCTCCAGAGAGAAAAACCCGTCCCGGTCTGGGGCCGGGCGGATGCCGGGAAGGAAATCACCGTCACTTTCGCTGGTCAGTCGAAAACGACGACCGCCGACGCTGGCGGTCGCTGGGAAGTGTCCCTCGCCGCGATGCCGGCCAGTGCCGAGGGCCGGACCTTGAGCGTGACCGAAGCGGGAGCTGCGGCCGTGGAGGTGAAGGACGTGCTGGTGGGCGAGGTCTGGATCGGCAGCGGCCAGTCCAACATGCAATGGACCGTCGCCCAAACCCGGAAGGAAGATCAGGAAATCGCCGCCAAAGCCCCGGTTCCCCTGCTCCGCCTGTTCGACGTGCCACGAGTCTTGAATTTGCAACGCCAGGAAACCGTGCCAGCCAAATGGACGCTCGCGACCCCCGAGACCGCCCGCGCGTTTTCCGCAGTCGCCTACTTTTTCGGCAAACAGCTCACCGAAGAACTCAAAATCCCCGTCGGAATGATCCACAGTTCATGGGGCGGCTCGCGGATTGAGCCTTGGTGGGCGGAAGAAGGCTTGGAGGGCATCCCGCAACTGGCAGCGCTGCGCGCCAACCGGTTGGCACGACTTCCCGGATTTCCGGAATATGATCAGCCGTTCCGCAGCTATGTCACCGCGGTGCGCGACTGGTCGGTCGCTGCCGAAAATGCGCTCAAGGCCGGCCAGGCCGCACCCGAAATGCCGGCCCAACCGGAGCGGTTGAAAGTCGGCCACGGTGCCGATACCGGGACCTATCAGGCGATGATCCACCCGCTGGTGCCCTATGCGCTGCGCGGATTTCTCTGGTATCAGGGCGAGTCCAACAATGGCGAGGGCATGCTTTACACCAGCAAAAAGCAGGCCTTGATCGCCGGTTGGCGCAAACAATTCCGCGCTCCCGAAGCGCCGTTTTTGTTCGTGCAACTCGCGCCATACAACTATGGCGAGCCGCGCAAGTTCGACCTGCCCGGCATTTGGTGGGCGCAGCAGGAAACCCTCAAAATCCCCCACACCGGCATGGCGGTGATCAATGACATCGGCAACGTGAAGGACATCCACCCCACCCAAAAGGCCGAAGTCGCCCGCCGCTTGGCGCTCTGGGCTTTCGCCGACACTTATGGGAAGACGGATCTGGTGAAATCCGGCCCGCTGTTCGGAAAATACAAGGTGACTGACGGGACCATCGCCATCCAGTTCACCCACACTGGCGGCGGCCTGGCCACTCGTGACGGCAAGGCTCCCGACCATTTTGAAATCGCCGGATTGGACGCCGTCTATCATCCGGCGTTGGCCAAGATCTCCGACGACGGAAACTCCATCCTGCTCACCAGCCCGGAAGTGCCCAAGCCCGATCGCGTGCGCTTCGCCTGGTCGCAAACCGCCGAGCCGAATCTCACCAACCGCGAGGGTTTGCCGGCCGCCGCCTTCAACACCCATTGGCCCATCGACCCGACTCTCGGCCAAAACATCTCCGCCGGAAAACCCCATCTATCCAGCGGCCCCAACACCCATGGTTGGAACCGCGGAATCACCGACGGCAACTGGGGCAACACCGCCGGAACCTGTTATGCGACGGACCAAAGCCCCGCCTTTCCCAAGTTTGTCACCGTGGATCTCGGCGAATCGCGCGTCATCCACCTGGTCAATTACGGCACGCCGGACATCGGCGCCACCAAAACCGTGAGCGTCTCCATCAGCGAGGACGGCCAGGCATTCAAAGAGGTGGGGCGCAACTCCTTCCCGGCGAAAAAGGCCGCCCGCGCCCAGGCACGCTTCGAGCCGGCCAAGGCCCGCTTCGTCCGGGCCACCTTCATCGACCAGCATCCGGCGCAGGACACTTATGGCGAAAACTTCGGCTTTCTATCCGAAATGGAAGTTTACGCGCCCTGAGCCGCAAGCCGCTCACTCATCGAGCCAGCGCCAGTTCATCACCACCTCGATGTCCGGGTGGATGCTGTGATGGACCGGGCAGCCGCCGGCCGTGCTTTCCAACAGTTTGCGGTCCGGGTGCGAGCCTGGCAGTGGCATGTCCAGGTCGAGTTCCAAGCGCCGGATCCGCCGTGGCAGGTCGTCCGACATGAACTTGCGGACGGCCACCGTCATTCCCTCCACCGCGATTTCCTTCCGCTTGGCGACGATGCCGATCACCGTCGCCATGCAGGAGCCCAAGGCGGTGGCTACCAGATCGGTGGGAGAAAAAGATTCTCCCCGCCCGTTGTTATCGAGGGGCGCGTCGGTGGTGAGTGTGTTTCCCGAGGGACCGTGCACGGCGTTGCAATGCAAGCCGCCTTCGTAGGTTAGTTTGATTTCGACC
>JBIPMR010000279.1:0-5345 GCA_044369025.1 Luteolibacter sp. | reverse complement strand
GATCACCACGCCCATCGCGGCCAGCAGCGCCTCGATGCCGCCGCAGGTCAGCGCCGCCCAGCCGATCCCGGCGACCGTCGCGGACTCGAACAACTGGATGCCGACCAGTTTCCCGACCTGCCCGGTGCCGATCATCATCGCGTGGTTCAGGTGGCGCCAGACGTGGGCGACGAAATAAAGTCCGTAACAGGCTAACAAAACCCGGCTGATGTTGGAAAACTCGCCGCCGAGCCACAGCGGCAACAGCCACGGGCCGACCCATGTCAGACCGAGCGCGGAGCAGATCGCAAAGCCGGAACCGTAAAGATAGAGCCGCCTCGCCGCATGCCGCGCCCACGGCCTGTCGCCCCGCGCGAGCGCCTCGGCCACGGCGGGCCAGGTCGGCGTGCTGAGCATCACCACGAAGCCGAGCTGCATCACCGTGAGCGTGATGAAAATCCCGTAAAGCGCGACCGCCGAAGGCCCGCCGACGCGGCCGACCAGCCAGCCGCAGAAATTGTATTCGATGATCCCGGTGACCAGACAGCAGGTGGAAAACGCAATGCCATCGGTGAAAAGGTGGCGCGCGGTCGTGGCGCGGAACGATGCGATGGAAGGCCGCATCAACGGGTGTTTTCGCCAAAGCGTGACCGTGTTGCAGAGCTTGGCCACCACCATCGCCCCGTGCACGGCGACCACCACGAACCACACCTGCGGCAGGAACCAGATGCCGGTCGCCACCGCGCCGGCGGCCAGCACGTTGCCGGCCGCGCCCCACAGATTGTTGGATGCGACTTCGAGATGCCCCTCGCGGATCCGCTCGGTGAGATTGAGGATGAACAGCAGCAGGAACAACCCGAGCCCCACCCACAAGGCGGGACGCAGGGCGGACTCTTTGCCGGCAAACGCATCGCCGAACAAGGACGCCAGCGGCACGGTGGTTAGAACCGCCGCCAGCGCCAGCCCGGCGAGCAGCGCGATGCCCGCCATCAGGAAAAACGCGGTCGAGCCGAGTTCGCGCTGTTGGGTTTCATCCGCGGCGGCGCGGGCCTTGCTCAGGCCGTGGGTCAGCGCGGGTCCCACGCCCACTTGCAGCAGCGAGATGGTGGCGAGCGTGAGATTGACCGTGGTGTAGAGTCCGAATTCCTCGCGGCCGAGCACGCGCACCGCCAGCGGGATCGAAAGCAGTTGCAGCAGGATCGTGCCGGTCTTCGAGACGAACGAGGTGATCACCGCCAGCCGGATCGAACGATTCCGGCGGCGGGTGTTTGCTGCGGTGGAATCTTCTGCCATGCCCTCGGATGAGGCGGGGCTTAACATGCGCCGCCGCGTTTGTAGAGGGTCATCAGCATGATTTGCAGATCGAGCGTGAATTTCCAGTTTTCGATGTAATCGAGATCGAACTTCACCCGCTCGTGCAGGCAGGTATCGCCGCGCAGGCCGTGCACCTGGGCCCAGCCGGTGACGCCCGGTTTGATGTTGTGGCGGACGTTGTAGTGCGGGATTTCCTCCTTGAAGTCCTCGATGAGTTCCGGGCGTTCCGGCCGCGGGCCGACGAGACTCATCTCACCGCGCAGCACGTTCCAGAACTGCGGCAACTCGTCGATGTTCCACTCGCGCATCAACGCACCGATCCGCAGCCGGCGGGGATCGTCCTTGACGGTCCAGCCCGGGGTGCTGGCGGCCTCGGCATCCAGTTTCATGCTGCGGATCTTGTAGATGAAAAACCGCCTGCCATTCAGGCCGATGCGCCGCTGCCGATAGATCACGCGCCCGGGTGACTCCAGATAGACGAGGGTGGCGAACAACGCCATGACCGGGGCGGACAGGAACATGCCGACCAGGCTGCCGGTGATGTCGACGCTGCGTTTGGCGGCGTTGTTGAAGGCGTGGTGCAGCGGCATCTTGCCAATCCCCAGCACCGGCATGCCGTGGAAACTCTCTAACCGAAGGCCGGAAACCAGGATTTGGAAACAGCTGGGAACGAGTTTGAAATCGATGAACTCGCGGCCGCAGGTTTCCGCGAGTTCGAGCATTTGATGGCGGTCGAGCGAGCCCTCGACGACCATCACCAGATCGGCACCCGATGAACGGATGATCGAACGAAGCCCCGAATAGGAACCCAGCACCGGCACTTCGTCCGGCGGATGAATCTCAAAAGCCATGCGCGGCGGCGCGATCGCGCCGCTGACGGTGATTTGATTGGCACGTCCGTTTCCAAAACGTCGGAAGGCACGGTCGCACTCGCGGTTCCAACCGACGAACACCGCCTTCTGGCGCAGCGCGCCGGCGAATGGCTCGCGGCGCAGCACACAGTAAAGCACCCAGCGCCATGCCAGCAGCGCGGTCATCGCCGCCACCGATCCGATCACGCAATAGATCCGGCTGATCGCGGGCTCGATCTTGAGCACCAGCGTCAGGGCGAGGAAGCTGCCCCCCCAGATCACGCAGGCCTTGATGATGGTGGCCGCGGTTTTGCGCATGGCAAGGTAGTTCCGGGGATCGTGCAGCCGGAAATTCGCCAGCAGGAAAATCAGATAGACGCTGCCTAACAAAACATGGCCGCAGTAGCCCCAGACGTTGACCAGCGGATCGACCACGCCGACTTCGCGGATCCCCGTTTCAAAACGGATCACGTAGGTATCGGATTCGGTATCAGCAGAATGCGCAACAGCGGCTGGCGCCTCTGAAATTGCGGCACGGTTGACCGGCACGCCGGGCCCGGGCGCGGTGAAGCCGTGGGAGTTGAGCGCTTCATTCCAGACGAAGCCCACCAGACTGCCGCCGGCGGACCGGACGAGCTCCGCGGCGCGCTTGAGTTCCCGACTGCCGCTGCTGCCGTCGCTCACGACCAGGCAGGTGCGTTCGGCGTAACGGGCGATCGCCAGCATGTCGCTAACAGCCAGCACCGGCGGGGTGTCGATGACCACCCGGTCGAACCACCGGTAGGCCTCTTCCAGCAGCGCGGGAAAGCGGGTGCCCGCCAGCAATTCGGCGGCATCCGCGCGCATCGGACCGGATGTAAGCAGATAGAGATTGGGCAGGGCGGTGGTGAAACAAGTTTCGGCGGGATCGATTTTCCCGGCGAGATAACCGCCGAGGCCGGAGTCCCCGTTGTCGCCGTCGAGGTGCTGTCGGCTGAGGCCGGGGCTGTGGAGGTCGGCATCCAGCAGGAGGGTGCGGTGGCCCTGCATCGCGAGCGCGGTGGCGTAGTTGAGCGCGCAGAACGATTTCCCCTCCCCCGCCTTGGCGCTGGTGAAGAGCACGGTGCGGGCGGTGGTGCTGCCGGGTGGCGGGGCGAGCACGACTCGCAAGCGCCGGAAGGCCTCGGCTCCGGCGGAGGCGGGCGCGGAGATCAGGACCATGCCGTCAGCGGAATTTTCCAAAGCGGGCAAACTCGTCAGCAGCGGCGAGCCGATGGCCCGGGCGACGGCGGCCGAATCGCGGATTTTTTGATCCCCGACCTCGAGGCCGATGAGCAACACCAGCCCTCCGAGGAAACCGAAAAACAGGCCGACGGCGGCAAACACGGTCTTCTTCGGGCTGTCGGGCCGCTCAGGTGTTAGAGGGGTATCCTCCCAACGCAGCACCGACGCGGGCACGGATGCGGCGAGGCTGGTTTCCCGGAGTCTCAGGGCGACGGAGTCGTGCAGCGTGCGATCGGCCTCGGCGTCGCGGCTCATGCGGCGGAATCGCTCGCGGAGGCCCTCGACATCGACGGCGTTGCCGCGCGCCCGAGTGACTTCGGATGCGAGTTTGAGCTCGTTTTCCTTGGCCACTCGATAGCGCTGTTCCAGCGATTGACCGGCGGCGCGCACGGTTTCGGCGAGGTTGGTCTTGAGGATTCGGATCTCGCCGGCGCTTTCCTGATAGACCGGATGTTTGAAAAGGTAGCGCTTCTTGACCCGGCCGAAATCGGCTTCCTTCGATTGCAAGGCGCGCACTTGGGAGAGCACTTCGGTGCCGCGCTCGGAGCTTTCCAGACCGGCGAGCGCTTCGGGCTTGGACGGGTCGAACCGGGAAAACGCCTCGAACTCGGATTCCAACCGCAGCCGCGCGGCTTTGCCCTCGGTCAGTTGAGCGCTCAGGGTGGCGAGCGAGTCGCGCACCGGGCTGCCGCTTTCCGATCCCTCAAGACCGGGGACGGGGTGTTCCTTGCGGAAATCCTGCAGCTTGCGGGCGGACGCATCCATGTGCTCGCGCAGCCGCAGTTCCTCGCGCGCCAGCCCTTCGCCGGCCTGCCGGGTGATCAACTCCTGGCGCGCGCTCGTCCATTTTTCATACTCGGTGACGAGCGACCCGACCAAGCGCTTCGCCCGCTCCGGATCGGTGTCGGTCACCTGGATATCAATGATCCGCGTGCCGCGGCGGAGGGCGATTTCCACCCGCTTCGACATGATGCCTAACAAAACCTGTTCACCCGTGCCGGCAGGCGCGAACGAGGGATCCTGGTCAAGCCCGTTGACCTTGATGACGTTCATCAGCAGCGTGGAGGCGCTCATGCCCTGTTCCAGCGAGCGCATTTGTTCGAGATCGCGGGTTTCCTCGGGTGCCACCGCGCGGATGTCGAGCACCAGCGGTGCCTGACTGCTGACATACACCGAGCCGGCGGCGCGATAGGTTTTCGGCAGCGTGCCCGCGAACCAGTAAAAACCGGCGCCGCCGAGAAGCGAAGCGGGCACCACCAGCCAGCCGCGGCGGATCAGGACGCCAAGCAAACGGTTAGGACCGGCCTTGGGCAGAAAACAGGTCGGGTCCGCGGCGGCGGGCGCCGGCAACCGCGCGGCCACCGGGCCGGGCGAGTGAGCGGGTGATTTGGCAGCGGACATGGGGGGAGAACGAAAGAATTGGAAAGAGGGAATCTTTGTTAGAAAAGACTCTCCGGGATGGTGACGACGTCGCCGTCCCGCAGCACGATATCCTTGCCCTCGCCGGTGGTGATGTCTGCGAGGTTGAGCCGCACGACCTGGCCGTCGCCGCGCTTGAGGTTGATTTTTTTCGAATGGGCGACGCGGGTGACCCCACCGGCCATGCCGATCGCTTCGACCAGGGTCAACGGGCGGTGGGCGGGCAGTTCGAAGACTCCCGGCCGCTGCGCTTGGCCGAGCACGGTGATGGTCCGGCGGATCCGCGCTTCGATGGAAACGCTGACTTCGGGTTTCACCAGATAACCGTCCGCGAGCTTGCGGCTGATCGCGACGGCGGCTTGATCGGTGGTGAGGCCTTCGAGCCGCACCGCACCGATGAGCGGCATGCTGATGGTGCCGTCCGCCGAAAGCTGGCCGCGGGTGGTGAGTTCGTCCTCACGGAAAACCCGGATTTCCACGTTGTCCATGCGGGCGATGGTGCCGGATGAGCGCTCGCCC
>JBIPMR010000278.1:0-5366 GCA_044369025.1 Luteolibacter sp. | reverse complement strand
GTGTCGATCGCGGCGGGCGTAGTGCCCCAATCTTCATGAAGCTTCAGTCCGATGGCGCCTGCCAGAACTTGTTCGCGCAGCGGTCCGGGTGAGGAGCAATTTCCTTTTCCGAGAAATCCCAGATTGACGGGAAACGCCTCGGCCGCTTCTAACATCCGATGGATGTTCCATTTCCCGGGCGTGCAGGTGGTGGCGTAGGTGCCGTGCGCCGGGCCGGTGCCACCGCCGATGAGGGTGGTGACTCCGCTGGCGATGGCGTGCTCGATCTGTTGGGGGCAGATGAAATGAATGTGGGTGTCGATCCCGCCGGCGGTGACGATGCAGCCTTCGCCGGCGATGACTTCGGTGGCGGCGCCGATCGTCATGCTGATGCCGTCCTGCAACAGCGGATTTCCCGCATGGCCGATGCCGACGATGCGGCCGTGTTTGATGCCGATGTCCGCTTTGATGATGCCGTGGGCGGCGTCGAGAATGAGGGCGTTGGTGATGACGAGGTCGAGCGAATCGGCATCCATCGCCAGCGGCGATTGCGCCATGCCGTCACGGATGACCTTGCCGCCGCCGAATTTCACTTCGTTGCCGTAGCCGCCGGTTTCCGCGATGAGGTCGCGCTCGACTTCGATGAACAACTCGGTATCGGCGAGCCGGACCTGGTCGCCGGTGGTCGGGCCAAACATGCCGGCGTAATTGGCGCGGGTTTGTTTCATGAATCGAGCGGGCCGTTGATGAGGTTGTTGAGTCCGTGGACTTCGCGCCTCCCGGCAAGGGCGACCAAGGGGATTTCACGGGTGTCGCCGGGCTCGAAGCGGACCGCGGTGCCGGCGGGAATATCCAGCCGGTAGCCGCGGGCGGCGGCGCGGTCGAAGCGGAGCGAGGCATTCACTTCGGCGAAATGAAAGTGACTGCCGACCTGGATCGGCCGGTCACCGGTGTTTGCAACGACGATCGCCAGCTTGGCCAGCCCCGCGTTGAGTTCGAGGTCGGCGGCGCCGGGCGGGGTGATGATTTCTCCAGGGATCATCGGACGGGATGGTGGACGGTGACGAGTTTCGTGCCGTCGGGAAAGGTGGCTTCCACCTGCACGTCATGGATCATTTCCGCGACGCCTTCCATGACTTCGCCGCGGGAAACCAGCGTGGTGCCGTAGCTCATGAGTTCGGCGACGGATTTCCCGTCACGGACTCTCTCTAGCAGCTCCGCGGTGATCAGCGCGACGGTCTCGGGGTAATTCAGCTTGAGGCCGCGGGCGCGCCGGCGCTGGGCGAGATCGCCGGCGACGACGATGAGGAGCTTTTCCTGTTCACGCGGGGAGAGGTGCATCGGCGTTGACAGTTAGACCATCCGGGTGGCCACGAGCGATCCAAGAGCCACCAGCACCGCACTAATTCTGACGGCGGACCGGCCATGCAGGCAGGCGAGCAACACGCACGCGAGCGCGACTCCCGCGAGCAGGTAATCCAACGCCCCATGGGAGTGGAAAACAGTGGCCCGCAGGAAATCAAACTCGTCGGTTTCATCCGGGTGGTGGTGCCCGGGATGCGCCAACAGGCAGAATGGAAAAAAACCAATGGCGGCGGCTAGCAGACGCGGGGCGGATGATCCCCCCCGGGAAACTCTGGAAAAACTTTTCATGGGCTGAGATCCGGAATCAGCAATGGCCATGCCAAGCGATTGCCAAAAAACCATACCCTCCGGAGAGAGCATGGTTTGAAGGCGGGCGAGGTCACCCGGTGGATCGGGGGAGATTATTTGTAGGTGCCTTTGAGGAAAGGCTCGCCGACCACATTCTTGTATTCCTTGAGGATCTTGAATTGGCCGTTGGCGCGGGTTTCACCGATGTAAACGTTCTTGGTGAGGTGGTGGTTGGCCTGCGAGGTGACGGTGCCGCCCGGGCCATCAAATGAAATGCCGCTTTTGAGCGCCGCCATGACTTTGTCCACTTCGAAGGTGCCGGCCTTTTCGACAGCGGCTTTCCAGAGGTAAACCCCGTTGTAGGACAAGACCATCGGCGAACAGGTCACGCGGCCTTCCTTGACGATTCCGGGAACGTCCGACTTGGCGAGCCATGCCTTGAAGCTGCTGATGAACTTTTCGTTTTCCGGGCTCTTGATCGACTGGAAGTAGGTCCAGCAACCGAGTTGGCCGACCAACTGACTGGCAGGAAGTCCGCGGAATTCATCCTCGGACACCGAGAAACTCACCACCGGGCAGGACTCGGCGTCGAGGCCGGCGGCGGCGTATTCCTTGAAGAACGGAACGTTGGTATCGCCGTTGAGGGTGTTGATGACGCAGGCGTCACCACTGGCGGCGAACTGCTTGATCTCGGAGATGATTTGTTGGTAATCGGTGTGGCCGAATGGAGTGTATTTGCCCGCGGAAATGATCTTGCCCGTGGCATCCTTGGTGAAGCCGCCGCCGATGTTTTCGAGTGGCACGCCCTTGCTGAGGAGATACTCCAACAGGATCAGGTTGGTGGTTTGTGGATAGACATAATCCGAACCGATCAGGTAGAACTTCTTCTTGCCTTCCTCGAGCATGTAATCGACCGCCGGAGTGGCCTGCTGGTTGACCGCCTCCGCGGTGTAGAAGATATTGGGTGACATTTCCTCACCCTCATACTGCACCGGATAGAAGAGCAGTCCCTTCTTCTCCTCGAAAACCGGCAGAACCGACTTGCGGCTCACCGAGGTCCAGCAACCGAAGGTCACCGAGACCTTGTCCTGATCGAGGAGTTGTTTGGCTTTTTCAGCAAAAAGCGGCCAGTTCGAGGCGCCATCGACCACCACGGGTTCGATCTTCTTGCCCATCACGCCGCCAGCGGCGTTGATTTCATCGAAGGTGAAAAGCAAAACATCGCGAAGAGAGGTTTCACTGATGGCCATGGTGCCACTGAGGGAGTGGAGCACGCCGACTTTGACGGTTTCCTGGGCATTTGCCAAGGCACCGGTGAGGACCAGCGCACCAAGCGCGGAGGGGATGAATCGAGGGATCATTGTGGTAATTGGAGATTGAATTTAGGAGGGTAGAAGATGTTTGAAGTCAAACAGTAGGCGGAAGGACACAATCCGGGATGCGCCGTTGCAGCCTTCCGCCACAACCGTTCAACCAAAAAATTAAGATTAGAATTTAACCAATGCCTGGACGCCGCTGAAAAAGACGTCAGTGTCCGAGTCCGTGAAACTCACTTCCGCACGCATGAGAAAGTGCTCGTTGAACGCATAGGTCGGGGCGATCGTGTATTTGTAGTTGTCCGGGGCGAAAACAGCGGGACCCGTGGATTCCACTTCATCGATTCCGAAACGGAATACCGTCGAGAACTTTTCGGTGAATGCGTATTTGAGGAAGGCGAGGCCCCCCACGGCGCTTTCAGCACCACTGAGGGTGTTGTCCGCATAGATGATTTCCGCGGCGACTGTTAGTTTATCGGACACATCATAGCTGGCCCAGACGTCGAGGGAGTAGAAGTCGGAAAGACCATCCGTATCGTCATAGGCCATCCCCCCCCAGAGGGTGAGTTTTTCGATGCCTTTGTAAACAACATAGGCCTCATAACCCAGTCCATTGCCCCAATCCGCGTCGCCTTCCCAGAAGCTGGGTCCACGAATGGAGTCGGAGAGACTGAAGCCCGCGCCCCAGACCTCCGTGCTGTAGTCCACCTTGACGCCAGTGTGGTAGGCGGGAACCCCGCCCGTGGTGCTGTTGGCATAGCTGAGCTGGGTCATGTTGACCGCGTCGAAAGCCTCATAGCCAAGGTAGCTGAGGTATTTGCCGCCGGTGATCTTGAAGTCGCCGGTGGTGTAGGTGGCGTAGGCATCCAGGATGCCGGCCTCGGTGCCACCCGCGAAGGAATTCGCATCGCTGTTAGGCGAGTAGAACAGGCTTGCATAGGCCGAAAATGCTCCTTGGGTCGCCTCGAGACCCAGCTTCACCGCGTCAAACGGGGTGCCGGCATCAAACAAGGATTCGTCATTGCCGCCGTTCTGGACGTCGGTATAGGTGTAGGCTGCGGCCGCGTAGCCACTGACCTTGAGCCAATCCGGAGTGGAGACCGGAGAGGGTGCCGGAGCGGTCATCACTTCCCCGCCCATGGCGGTGGCGGATGTCAGAACGAGCGCCAGTTGTGGCAAACGGAATAAGTTGGAACGTTTTTTGATTTTCATGTCCGAATGGTATGGTTGCTTTAGGTGGCGGAACTCCGCGCAGGTGTTTAACAGCTTCATCCGTGCCATGAATTTTGTATTTCGAATTTTCGAATGAATGAATTTGCGATTATGAGCCCCCCTGCATGAATGCTGCTCATGACGATGAAATGGGCGTTCATCGAGGATACCGGTGTCCGCCGCATGACGGCCGCCGTGGAATTCAAAATCCAACCGCGCTTAAACCGTGAGGAACTTTCTAACGACCTCGTCGGTGAGCGCCGGCATTTCGCCGGAGGCGGCAACCGCCCCCCGCTCGAGGATGGCGAAGTCATCGCCGAGTTCCTTGCAGAAATCCAGGTATTGTTCGACTAACAAAATGCTCATCTCCCCTTCCGCCCGCAGCATTTTGATCGCGTCCCCGATTTGATCGATGATGTTCGGCTGGATGCCTTCGGTGGGTTCATCCAGGATCAGGAGCTTGGGCTTGGTCAGCAGCGCGCGGCCGATGGCAAGCTGTTGCTGCTGGCCGCCGGAGAGCATGCCGCCCTTGCGGTGCAGGAATTCCCGGATGATGGGAAACAGCGTGTAGATCCGGTCCGTCTGTGCGGGCTCGCGCTTCAGCCCGCGCGCGTTCAAGCCGATGAACAGATTCTCCTCAACCGTTAGATGTGGGAAAATCTCGCGGCCTTGCGGCACATACCCGAGCCCGAGCCGCGCCCGGTCGGCGGATGACGCGCGGTCGATCGACGCGCCCTCGAGTGTTAGTTTTCCCGAATCCGCCGGGAGCAGACCCATCAGCGCCTTGAGGGTGGTGCTCTTGCCGACGCCGTTGCGGCCCATCAGGCAGAAGACCGTCTTCGGGCGGATGTTCAGGTGGACGCCGCGGAGGATCGTGCTGCCGCCGATCGAGACGCGCAGGTCTGAAATGCCCAGGCTATCGGTATTGACGGGTGGGGCGATCATGCGGCTTTGGATTTGCGGCCCAGATAAACTTCGATCACACGTTCGTCCGACTGCACCTTGTCCACCGGTCCTTCGCACAGCACATGTCCCTGGTGCAGCACGGTCACCTTGCGACCTTGGGAAATCTGGCGGACAAAGGTCATGTCGTGCTCGATGACGACGATGGTATGCTTTCCTGCCAGAGATAACAGAAGTTCGCCGGTGCGGCAGGTTTCCTCATCGGTCATCCCGGCGGCCGGCTCGTCCACCAGCAGCAGCCTG
>JBIPMR010000277.1:0-5385 GCA_044369025.1 Luteolibacter sp. | reverse complement strand
CCACTCGCGCACGGTCCAGCGCTGGGCGGCGGCGTGGAAATGAATGCCGACGAATTTGTGGCCGGTGGCGTAGGTGGCGAGGGATTTGGAACCTTTTTCAATGGCGGCCAGCGTCTCGGAAAACCGGGTCATCCGGCGCTCGATCGCACCTTGATGAGGTTCGAGCCATGGATCATCGCGGACAAGCTTGGGAACTTCTGTCATTGCATGCGCACGATGGCGGGTGACGCCGCCATCGGAAAGTCAAATTCTTGCCAATGCAGGCGGCACGCCCCGACTGGGCATCCCGCTTTCCGCCAGCCACATCCCGCAAGGTGGCTGCGCATCTTGCTCCGGCCCGTCATCAAAGGTGGCGCGCTACCGCCATGCCCTTGCGGAAAGGCGGATTGATTTACCGGACCACCTTCAGTCGCACGAAGATCTTTTGATCGGGCGCGCCGCTGACGGTGGCGGTGGCTTCGACGAGGTCATTCAAAGGAGCGGCGGTGTCGTTGATCATGGCGGTGGCGATGGTCACGGTGATACCTTCGTCCGTTGTGGCGGACGGATGCCAATCCGCAAGATCGGCGGACCATTCGTAACTGGCGGTCAGGTCGCTGGCGGGGGTGTTCGAGCGCGTGTGGCGGAAGACAAGCACACTGCCGGTGGCGGAAACCTGGGTGAGTCCCTGGCTGGATTCACCGGGTGAGGTGCCGAGGATGTTTTCAATCCCGTTAGGCAGGCCGTCGTGGTCCGCGTCGTCAGTCAGGGCGGTGAGGGTGCCGACGTCGTAAAATTCAAGCCAGTCCGCAAAGGTCGATCCGGTGACCGTCAGCGTTCCGTCGGTGTAGTTGAAATCATAGTTGCTGGCGCTGAAGGTTCCGCCGGTCGCGGCGCTGGGCGTGATGGTGTAAGTTCCCGCAGGATCTCCCGCCGCCGTGCCGCCGCTGGCGGTGAGGGTGACCGAGCCGATGGTCTCGCTGCCGACCAGTCCGCTGGAGGTAAAGGCGGTTTGCTCCGCGCCCAGGGTGAGGGGGGTGCCGGTGGATTTCGTGAGATCGTCGGCGGTGATGGTCAGGAGTTTCAGGCGGACCTCACTGGTGGCGGTTGGCAGGCTGTCTGGGGCGGCTCCCGCGCTGGAGCAGACGACAACGCCCGAGTAGAATCCAGCGCGGGTGGTGGCTGCGAGGCGGAGATAGACCGTGGTGTTGGGAATGACGCCGGTTCCCGGAACCGTAAGGGAAGCCGCATAACCCGATCCGGCCGCCAACGAGACCTCGAATCCAACGGGCGGAGTGACTAGGATGCCGGCCGTCATGTCCGCACCGGAAACGGTGAAACTGGCGGGGCTCGGGGATTCCGTGCCGTAGGTGGTGCTTACGGCGGCGAGTGTGCCGGTGGCGGTGATCACCGGAGTGGTGACCACATCCTGCGTTCCAGAAAGAACGACATCATCGATGCGGAATTGGGCGGTGCTACTGGTCTGACGGAAGCGGATCCGCAGATTGGCGGCGGAGGGAATCGCACCGGTGGGTGAGATTTTCAACCAGGCAGCCGTGCCGCTGCCGGTGGGTCTCGAATACGTCAGCGGGGAGTAGGTGGTGCCATCCGCACTGACCTCCACGACCAGCTCGTTGTTGCTCGCGCTGGTGGATTTATAGTGTCCGAAGGTCAGGGAAAGCCCGGTAGATCCCGTTGTATTGATTCCCGAGATGGTGAAATTGATGCCGACGCCATTGGTGATGAAAATGTTCCCGCTTCCAGAGGCACCCGTGTAGCCGGATGAGGCCGTCGTGGCTCTAACATCAGCCGTGCCGGCGAACGTCAGGCCGCTGTTTTGAAATACGTTAGAAGCGGTGCCGGTGGTGCCGGACGGGCTGCCCATGTTTTCCGAAAACAGGGTGACCGGCCCGCCGCCACCGGAGCCGGGGTTGATCGTCAGGGTCAGGACCGCCGATCCCGGGCCGGCGGTGTTGCTTGCGGAAACGGTCACGCCGGACGTTCCCGCCGCAGTCGGGGTGCCGGTGATCGCGCCGGTGGAAGTGTTGACGATCAGTCCGTCCGGCAGCTCGGTGGCGGCGAATGAAGTGGGCGCGTTGGCGGCTGTTATCTGATAGGTAAAACTGGAGCCAACCGTGGCGGTGGCGGTGGTGGCGCTGGTGATGACCGGCGTGACCGCCGGACCGGTGGCGGAGTTGCGCGGATTCGGCGTGGCGCCGGTGAAATCCGCCGCGTTGTTGCCGGTGTCGTCCGCTCCGTCACCCGCGCGGAAAATAGCGGTGGTGGTGGACGGCGCGGGAGCCACCGCACTTTCATAGGCGTTTGCAGTGCCGAATCCGACGAAGTCCTGCAACGCGGCATTCCCCGCAGGTGAAGTTCCGGTGAGAGAAGTCGTCGAGTTCATGAGCGCCACTTTCCCGGTGGTCGCGCTCATGGCGATGCCGGTGGCGGAGGCGTCCGGAGTTGGAATCGCGATGCCGGAACTGCCGGTGGCGAGCCCCAGAAGATAGTGTTTGCCCGGTGCGATGGATCCGGAAAGCGGTGCCACCGCCCAGGTGGTGCCGGAGGCCGAGGCGTATTGCACGGACCAACCCGCCAGGCTGACGGGAGATGCACTGCGGTTGTAGAGCTCGACATAATCTTGTTTCAAGATGGCTCCGGTATTCCCGCCCGCACCGTAGATCTGGCTGATCATCACCGGCGGCAGTTCCAGGGTGAAGCTGCTGGAACTGGTGCCGGTGCCATAGGAATTGACCACGGAAATCGTGCCGCTGGCGGCGAGATTGGGGACGGTGACCGTAATCTGACCGGTGGAATCAACCGTGAAAACGGCGTCCACGCCATTGAACCTCACCGCGGTGACCTCGACGAAATTCAATCCTGTTAGAATCACCAGCGAGCCGACCGCGGCGCTGCCAGGGGTGAAGGAGGAAAGCACGGGGGTTCCGTCTCCGGTGACGACGGTGATCGAGACTGAGGCGGATGTGGCGGCGGCGTTTTCATCGTCCGTGGCCCGCGCGGTGAGACTGAACGTGCCGCTGCCAGCGGGCGTCCAATTGATCGAATAAGGAGCGGTGGCATCCACACCGAGGGAGGTGGCGCCGTTGAAAAACTCAACCTGGCTGACCGCACCCGGGCCACCGCCGAGCGCGAGATCCGTGGCGGAGGCGGTGAGTGTCACCGGCGCGCCCGGCAGCAAGGCGGCTCCATTCGAAGGTGATGTCAGAGCCACGTCGGGAGGCGGATTGCTGAGAACCTCGGCACCGCCGCTGATGATCAGCGAATAGGTCTGGCTGGTGGTGGTTAGAGAGCCGTCCAGCGAGACGGTGACGGTGTAGGTGCCGGGCTGGGTGGGGGCGGCGAGATAAACCTGCTCGACGGTATCGACGTTGTTTTTCCCGGTGGTGGCGGCGAGCGCCATGGAGTCCTGGGTCCAGGTCCCGACAAAGGGCATGGTGTAGGGCTGATAGATCGTGGTGCTGTCGGGAGCGGTGATTTTCGCGTCGAGATTGTGCCTGAGGTTCGGGGTGCGGCTGTCGGCGGCGGTCTGGATGGCGCCGGCGGGTTCCGTCCAGCAGACGGTGGCGCGGATGGGGCTGACTCCGTCCCAAGTGAAGGTGTGGGTGTTCGTTTTGTTCGCGTTGGTGACCGTGGCCTCGATCATTTTTGGAGCCACCAGACTGTTTTTGTGGGCGAGGATGAGATCGCTGGCGGCCTTCACATTGATGAGCCCCCAACCGTATTTGTAGTCCGGTCCGGCGGTGCCGATATCGTCGGCGGTGTGAAGCAGCAGCGCCTTGAGAGTGCTGGCGCGCAGGCGTTGGCCGGAGAATTCACGGGCGTGGAGTTGTTCGAGAAGGGCGGCGCTACCCATCGCGCTGGGCGTGGCCATGCTGGTGCCGCTGTAGGTGCCGTCATAGGCGGTGTTGCTGCTGGAAACGGACGAATAAACACTGACGCCGTTCGCCACGAGGTCCGGTTTGATCCGGCCGTCGTCGCAGGGGCCGAGGCTGGAGAGAGAGGCGATCAGTCCTGACGAGGGCGACCGGATGCCGCCGGAAACCGCGTCGTTCACCGCGCCGACGGTCATGATGTTTTTTGCCAGGCCGTTGAAGGTGATCGATTGGTAGCCGCCTTTGGCGGTGAGGATGTCCTGTTCGTTTCCGGCGGCCCAGAACGGCAGGAAGTAGGGGAGGCTCGCCGCGATGGCGTCCACACTGACAGCCTCGTCTTCGTAACGGCCCATGTCGGCGGTGACGGCGTCGTAGCCGTAGGAGTGGTTGGAAAGCGGGATGCGGGCGGTGTCGCCGGCGGTGGCCGCGCCGGCGGCGGTCATTTCGGAGTAGTCGGCGTCCCAGTCATAAGAGTCGATGGTGGCCTGCGGGGCCATTCCTTTGGCGTTCGCCTGGACGCCGGATGCGCCAATGGTTCCAGCGACGTGGGTGGCGTGCGCGTCCAAAGCGGCGCTGCTGTTTTTCTTGGTGACGCGGCCGGTGAGTTCCTGGTGGGTGTTGCGGACTGAGCCGGCGTCCCAGACGCCGACTTTGACGCCGGATCCGGTGAGACTGTAGGGGGTGGGGATGACCAGGTTTGCCCCGCTGGAGATGGCGGCGTTTTTATTCTGGGTCGTTCGATAGATGGGCTCGTCGCCGCGGAAATCGTGGAGGATGGAAACCTTGTGGCCGGGGCCGTCGATGCGGACCTGGATGCCAAGTTGGCGGGCTTTGGCGAGCACCGCCTGCTTCTGGCTTTCCTCGAGCAGGCGCATTTCCGCCACCACTCGTGCGCGGGTCTCGGGGTCGCTCATGTCGGCGTCCTTGAGAATTTCCGCAACGTTCCTGCCGCGGGCGGCCAAGGCACGGGTGGATGCGGCGACGGGCTCGCCACCGCCGCCATTTGCGACCGGCAGCAGACCCCGGGGTTTGGGAATGCCGGGCTGCGGGGCGGAGGGGTCGGAGGACGCTGCAGCGCCGGACGGGGCGGCGGATGAATCGGAATCCTCCGCCCGGGCATCTGCGGCTGCGGAATCAGGGGCTGCGGCCGGAGTGGAAACCGCAGTGGTCGGGCTTGAAGTGGATTCACTTCGCGTCAGCCACAGCAGGCTGGTGGTAAGGATGACGAGGACAAGGGTGGCGAGGGCGAAGCGGCGGCGTGTGAACATGATGGGCTGGGCAACGAGGCAAACTCAGAGGACTGCGAGATGAATCCATGAAAAACCGGTGTCGGTTTGGTCACGTTGAAAGCCGAAAAGCGGAATCCGTGCCTAAACCCCTGCGAATGGGCCGGTAGCCGGACTGCCAGTTAACAGAAGCGCCCGGCCAGCGTTTGAACGGTGTCCGACTTTGAAACGAAAAACGCCCTCCTGCGTGGCCGCTGATGGAGTTTCGGGTCGCCGGATCCAAATCG
>JBIPMR010000275.1:0-5416 GCA_044369025.1 Luteolibacter sp. | reverse complement strand
CCCCAGGCCATCAAAGCGCTTCGCCATATTGCCAGCCTTCGCGGACCGGTTCCCTGACGAAGGCGTTCAACTCCGGGTGGTTGGTGATGCGGGCCTCCTTGGCGTCCCACTCGATGCGGGTGTTGAAACGCTGGGCGATCACCCCCAACTGAATGATTTCGGTGAGTTTCGCGGCGTAGGTGAAATTCGATCCCGGCTCCGGTCCCTCGCCCTTGATGGCACGCATCCATTCGCGGAACGGTCCGCCCGCGACGCGCGGAATGGTCTCCGGCGGAGGGCTTTCCTTCCACTGCTTGCGCAGGTCTTCGGGAGCGATGAGCGGCGCGCCGGCGTGCGTGCCGCAGCCTAACAACCCTTTGCTGCCCACCATCCAACAGGCGCGGCCGAGGTAGGCGGCGTGTTCGGCACCGAACTTGTCAATCCGGCCGACCTTGCTCCAGTCCTGCGGGCCGTCGAACCAATGCAGCACGACCGGTCCGCGGTCGCCTTTGGCCGCGAAATGAAATTTGATGTGACTGGCGGTGGGGATCACGCCGTCGAGGGACTTTTCGCGCTGCACGCACTCCACCGCGGTGGGCGGGTCGAGATCGAGCGCCCATACCGGCGTGTCGAGCGTGTGGCAGCCGAAATCACCTAACATGCCGAGGCCGAAGTCATAGAACGCCCGCCATTTTTTCGGGGTGTAGTCGGCGTGGAAATCGCGCTTCGCCGCCGGCCCGAGCCACAGGTCCCAGGCGAGCCCGTCGGGCACCGGCGAGGATGGCGGCGGCATGATGGAAGGATTGGCAAAATGATCGCTGCCCATCGCCGGGCCTTCGTTGCGGGTGAAAACCTCGCTAACATCTCCAATCAGACCGGCGCGGACGGCTTCGACCGATTGCCGGATGCCATCGCCCGCGTGACCCTGGTTGCCCATTTGGGTGACCACCTTGTAGCGATCCTTGGCTTTCACCAGCGTGCGGGATTGCCAGATGTCGTGGGCGAGCGGCTTCTGGGTATAGACGTGGATACCGCGCTCCATCGCCATCAGGGTGGCGGCGAAGTGCGTGTGGTCGGGCGTGGAAATCACCACCGCGTCGATCTCCTTGTGCAGCTTGTCGAGCATCACGCGGAAGTCGTCGAAGAACGGCTGGGTGGTGCGCCAGCTCTTCATGTTTTCCGCGCTGAGGTTGCGGTCCACATCGCAGAACGCGACGAGGTTCTCCTCGGAGCATCCCTGCTGATAGGGCTGGCGGGCGATCCATCCGCCGGCGCCGATGAAGGCGACGTCGAGCTTGCTGTTAGCGGACTTGCCGGGCTTGCCGATGGCGAATGACGGGAAAACGGTGCTGGCGGCGAGCGTGCCGGTTGCGGTGGTTAGGAATTTTCTGCGGTTCATGAGGGGAAGGAATGGGGTGCGTATTGGCAGAATGGATCTATTGGATCCGGATGAGCTTGGGCGAATCCTTGGAGGCCTCGATCTTGGCGATCGCCTCGCGGATGACTTCAGCCTTCTGCTTGCTCAAGTGCGCGGGAAAATTCTTTTCGCCTTTGGCGATGGTGCCGGCCAGCTCTTGGAGCTGGGGGATGACCGGTTGGGCGCCGGCACCATAACTGCAGAGGGTATCCATCAGGACGACGATCCGCTCCTGGCTGGCCCAAAGGTTCTGGGTGCGGGTGTAGTCCACGCAGGCTTGGATTCCTTCTTCGATGTGATGTTCCGCCAGCACCTTGAGGCCTTCCAAGCGGACGCCGTCGGCAAACATCTCACCGCTGGGAGCAGGAACCACCACCGCCTGATAGATGGCGGGAAGCAGCGGCTCGATCTCTTGGTACGAAAGCTTGCGATAGACCGAGGCGATGGTGCCGCGGGCGCGTCCGTCCTCGTTGTTGAGTCCGGCGCTCACCGCCTTGTAGAGCATTTGCCGGTCCACGCCATCGAGCGACTCCCTGAGCATTTGTCCGAAGATCGCGGAGCTGATATGGCGTTGCTCCATGCCGCGCGGGTCCGCGGCGCTCGGGCCCTTGGCGATCATTTCGAGCAGCCCGGGCAAGGCGGACATCGCCGGTTTGCCGATCGCGGCCAACGCCTCGGCGGCCATCACGCGCAGCCAGTAATCGGGATCCTCCAGAGTTTTGCGGAGCGCGGAAACCGCGGGCGCGGCCTTGCCCTTGAGCATCGCGAGGGCCCGGCAGGCACCGATGCGGGTGTTGAGGTCTTTCGATTTCAGCAATTTCACCAACGCGGAAACCGACACGTCGCCACGGCGGGCGATCGCGATGGCGGCGCGCTCCCTCACCACCGGCGACCAGTTGGAAAGCCGCTCGAAAAGATCATCGCCGCTCAGTGTGTCATAAGCGCCGTGGCGGTCCTTGTTAGACCAGCCGCGCCCGTCGAGCACGACTTGTTCCGCCTCCGCGGAGCCGAGCCGGGGGACTTTGCCCGCGCGCTTGCCCGTTAGAGCGATCTTCCTGAGCGGCATCGCATGGGCGATCAGATAGCCGCCGGTGGCGTCCCAGTTGCCGGTGCTGTCTTTTTTCGGCTCGGGAGGTCCTTGGTGACGGAAAGTTCCGTCCGAGCCGCGGGCGAGGTCGAAATACCAGTTGCCAAACTCATTCATCCAGGCGCCGGTGGCGTGCGGGCCGGATTGCGCGACGCCGGGCATGGCCCACAGCATGTTCCAGAAATTGCCGGTGTGGCCGCAGTCGCGCTCCGCGCCATGGGAGGCCAGACTCATGCGCGAAAAATATTCCGCCACCTGCGGCTCATCCAGCAGGGTGAACAACACGGCGGCCATGCCGTTTTTGCCGTTGTCGTCGTGGCTTTCGATCCACGGGGCGTGGTCACCATAAGGGATCGATCCCTTGCCCGCATAAAACCGGAGCAGCTGGGTGCTGCGCTCGATCGCCAGGTCGATGGCGGGATCCTTGACGCCCGCGGCGCGGGCCATGACCAGCGAGGTGGTTAACGGCACTCCCGGGGCGTTCATCATCCCGTAGCCGACGAGCCGACCGTCCGGCGCCGCAAATTTATGGCCCCACGAACCCACCCTGCTCTGTCCTTTCGCGGATTCGAGTGCCAGCCTTTCCAAGCCCTTCATCACCGAGTTATCGCCGCTGGCCATTTGGTATTCGGCGAGCAGCATGATCACATAGCCGTAATACCAAGTGCTCATGGAATCCGCCGAATAATCCGACGCCCAGCGCGCTTCCTTTTTCACCAAGTTCAGATACTTTTTTTCGCCGCTGGCCAGCAGGGCCAGCGCGTTCATCGAGCGGGTGATCGGGTTCTGATTTCTCTGATAGGTTTCCTCCCCCATCCGCTTCGCCAACGTCTCGCAGCCTTGTTCGAAAATGCGCTTCGACTTCGGGCAGTCATACGGCGCGGTGGCGCTGTAGGTTCCGAGCACCGCGAGTTTCACCACGACCTCCTCGGTTTTCCCGGCACGCCAGCGGGTCAGCGGCAGATTTCCTGCCCCGGCCTCCGATTCGGCGAGCGTCAGCGCTTTGCCAAACTCGGTGCGTGGATCAAAACTGAATGGTTTTCCACCCACCCCGAGGATCACGTCGCCTTGTTTCAGGGTGCCATCGGCCGGCGAGTCTTTGGCAACTTCGGTGATGGCGATCTGCCGCGCGTCGGTGGTGGTGAGTTTGTCGGAAAACATCCACCCGCGGGCACCGGTGGCACCGAGTGTCCAGGTGTGATTCCATTCTTCCGGGATCGAGCCGCCGTTTGTTAGGTCGGGGTTTTTGATTTCAACTTTGGGTCCAGCCGCAAAGGCGGGTCCCGCGAGCAGGAAGGCGGCGAGCACCGCGACAGGGGTGGCGGATTTCGGAGGTTTCATGAATTTTTGATTATGGTGGCGAGCATCGACTTCAGCCCGCGCTCGGCGCCCATATCTAACACCATTCCGATCGGCCCGACGCCCTGGCGGCTGCGCCAGCGCTCGCCAGCGACCATTTTCGATCCGGGAATGCGGGCGCACAGGAAATCGACGGTCCAGCCGTCGAGGTTCACGCAGTCGATGAGATCGTCCTTGCCGCGGGCGGGTTTGCAGAAAGGTTCGCGCGACGGGTAGTAGGGATGGGCGACGGAACCCTCGCCGTCGGAAGCGGCGGTTCCGCAGAGCGCGGCGAGGAAGAGTGAAAGCGCTGGTTTCAACATGCGGATGGGAATTACGTCAGAAATCGGTGGAATCTCTCATTCCACGACTCATCGCCGCAAAGTGCATGCAGTGCTCGGGGGCTGAGAAGTTCCCCCATCTCCCGTCCTCGGCCTTGCTATGGCAAGCGGGGCCATCAGGTATTTTTGAATGCATGATCAGATTGAGCCTCGATGGTTTGGCCTTCCAATCCTTCGATTTGCAGTGGGAGAAACTTGAACACAGCCACCCGCAGGACAGAAGCGACCCTCCCCGACCCGGCTCGTTGCAGGCGGTCCAGAATGCATTGCCCGGCGGGCGATGCGCCCGTCGAATCGCCCGGCGCCACGGGCGGGCGGAAGGAAATCACGGCTTGCCCATTCCGGCGGCAGCGGCCTGATCCGGCACCTTGACGAAGGCGACGGAATCGACGATGACCTTGCCGTCGGTCCCCCGGGTGGCCAGCGTCACCGTGTGGGTTTCCGATGCGAGAAACCGATAGATCCCCAGCGGGACGGCGAATCCGAAGCGGGATCCCTGTTTCATGTTCCATCCGATCTTGGCGACGCCCCCGGCATGGTTGATCGCGACCGGCACGTTAGAGGCGCGATCCCTGCCGGGTTTGTAGAGCAGCGAAATCTGATAGTTCCCATCTTCGGTGATCGGGAGCGTGAACGTGGCCTGCGAGGGCGACGCGGCGGTTCCTGTCAGGAAATCGAACTCGAAGAGATTGACGATGCCGGTGGCGGATTCTTCCGTCCAGGTTCCGGTCCGGGCGAAGTGCGCCTTGTCCATGTAGGAAATGATGCTGCCGGTGAGCTTGTTGGCCTCCAGGTCGATGCCGCGGGTCGCGGTGCCCTCGGGGCCGACTTCTTTCACAAACGGCGGCGTGATGAGCGTCTCCGAGGACGGATTGTCGGACTGGATGACGTTCCGGTTACCGCCGAAGATCACCTTCACCGGCCCGCCCACGGTGTTGTAGATCCAGTTGTCGGCGACGGTGGTATTGCTGGTGTCCCAGTCGAGGAAAATCCCGTTGGCGAGTTTGCGCACGGGTTCGCCGCCGGGTTTGTGGTTGTAGCCCCAGGCGTCGTAAAGCCAGTTGTTGAGGATATGGTTGGGCGCGTTGAGGGTGTTCATGGTGGCGAAGTGGATGCAGCCGCCGTCGATGGTGGTCTGCATCGCGTTGTGAATGTGGTTGTATTCGATCACGTTGCCGCCCTGGTTGCGGAAGGCGAAGACGCCGTTGCGGGAGAGGTCGTTGAAATGGTTGTGGGCGATGTAATTGCCCGGTG
>JBIPMR010000274.1:0-5418 GCA_044369025.1 Luteolibacter sp. | reverse complement strand
ACCGGAAAACGAGGTTCTCGCGGCATTTCTCGCGGGGCGGTGGGCTGTCCCTATTGCCACCACCCGGATGATTGCGGCCGGGGCATCAGGGAACGTCAGGGCGGCGATGGCAGATTTGGAGATGTTGATCGGGTGAGGGCATTCGGAAAGACAGGGACTGCGACAAAACAATCAGTGAGTGCCCAATCCCCGTTTTCCTTTCTCTTTGATCTCCACGCCCCCAATGTCCCCCTCGAAAGCAATCCCGCCATCGTTTCCGTATTCAACGGTCAGCTCCCCATTACTGAAGGTCCAGGTGGTTTTGAATCCGTCCCCGATGGATTCGGCAAGGCGCCAAATCGACCGGCCATGCCGCCCAATGGCTCAGAACCTTTTGCCTCTGTCAGGTTGATTTTCCAAACGATGGTCCGAATCACCACGGATCCCGCAACTCAAATACTTCAACAAGCGGCATTCAAAGCCCGCCGCACGCTCATCTATTGATTTCGCCATCCAAAAACCTTTAAATCAGGCAGGCTGCTAGGCCCGCATTTCGACTGTTGAAATGGTTTGCTCGGCAACCCGGGTCCTGTTCTCGTTGGCGCGTGTGGATTGCGAAAACCGCTTGGAGGAGCGATCGACTCACACGACCTATGCAGAGCGTTCCCCACTCCCGGATTTTGGGTTTTCCGGGGGTGGGTGGCGACTCTGTTGCGGCGGGTTCCCGCCGCCGCAGGGGAGGTTGCGGGATGGCGGCGCACGAAATCTCCTGATTGATCCCGCCGTCGTTCACCGTATCCTGCCGTTCCATCACCACCATGCGCACGCTTTCACTCCTTCTGCTCACCCTGCTCGCCTGTCCGGCGGTGGAGCGGCCTAACATCCTTTTCATCTTTTCCGACGATCATGCGCTCCAGGCGATTTCCGCCTATGGCGGCCGTTTCAAGGACATTGCTCCCACGCCCAACATCGACCGCCTCGCCAGGCAGGGCGCGGTTTTCGAGCGCTCGTATTGCGCGAACTCGATCTGCGGTCCGTCCCGCGCCTGCATCCTCACCGGCAAACATTCGCACATCAACGGCTTCATCGACAACAACAGCTCGAAGTTCAACGGCGCGCAGCCGACCTTTCCGAAATACCTCCAGCAGGCCGGCTATGAAACCGCCGTCATCGGCAAGTGGCACCTCGTCAGCGAGCCCACCGGCTTTGACCACTGGGAGATTCTCCCCGGCCAGGGGAGTTATTACAATCCGGACTTCATTCAAGCGGACGGTTCCACCAAGCGCGTCGAAGGCTACGTCTCCGACATCATCACTGACAAATCACTCGCTTGGCTGAAGAACCGCAAGGACAAGGACAAGCCCTTCGTGTTGATGAGCCAGCACAAGGCCCCCCACCGCAACTGGGTGCCCGCGGAGCGCCACTACAAGCTCTTCGACGGGATGAACCTACCCGAGCCGGAAACCCTCTTCGACGACTATGCGAACCGCAGCGGGGCGCTCAAAACGCAGCAAATGAGCCTGGCCAAGGATTTCTGGTGGGAGAACGATTTGCTGCTGCCCGGGCAATCCCCCGATCCGCGGTTTCGAAATGGCATCGTCAACGGCGAGTTCAGGCGCATGACACCCGCGCAGAAGTCCTCGTTTGACAGCGCCTACGGAGCGGAGAGCCAGAAACTCATCGACGATCTCGCCGCCGGCAAACTCAGCGACCAAGACGTCACCCGCTGGAAATACCAGCGCTACATCAAGAACTACCTGCGCACCGTCCGCGCCGTGGACGAGAACATCGGAAGGATGTTAGATTATCTCGATGAATCCGGTCTTGCGAAAAACACCATCGTCATCTACTCGTCGGACCAGGGTTTTTACCTCGGCGAGCACGGCTGGTATGACAAGCGCTGGATTTTCGAGGAATCCCTCGCGATGCCCTTCCTGATCCGCTGGCCCGGCGTCGTGAAACCCGGCGTCCGCTCCCGGGCGCTGATCCAAAACATCGACTACGCGCCCACTTTCCTCGAAGCCGCCGGCGTGGAAATCCCGGAAGACATCCAGGGCCGCAGCCTCGTCCCCCTGCTGAAGAACGCGGGCGCCGCCCCGGACGACTGGCGCAAGGCGATCTACTACTTCTACTCCGGCGAGGCCACCCATCAAGTCGCCGCGCATGACGGGGTCCGCTCCGATCGTTACAAGTTGTTCTATCTGCCCGAGACCGAAGAATGGCAGTTGTTCGATCTCGAAAAGGATCCGCAGGAGATGAAAAGCCTGCACGACGATCCCACCCATGCGGAAGTCCTCGCGGAGATGAAGGGTGTCTATCAGAAGCTGCGCGGCCGATACCAAGTCAAATCCTCCTAGAAACTCATTCATGATCCGCCCGCTCCTCGCCAGTGTTCTGACGGTATTCATTCCGCTCACCGCCGCCGGTCGGCCGAACGTGCTCATTGTCCTAACCGACGATCTCGGCTATTCCGACGTCGGTTGTTATGGATCGGAAATCGAGACGCCCACCCTCGACCGGCTCGCGTCGAAGGGCCTGCGGTTTTCCCAATTTTACAACACGGCGAAGTGCCACTCGTCGCGCGTTTCCCTGCTCAGCGGCCGCTGGTGCCGTCAGGCCGGCGACGAATCGCTCGCCCGTGCGATCACCCTGCCGGAGGTCCTGCGGCCCGCCGGTTATTTCACGGCGATGAGCGGCAAATGGCACTTAAAAATACCGCAACCGCTACACCGCGGGCTGGGACGTCATCCGCCGGCAGCGTTTCGCCGAACAACAGAAATTCGGGCTGCTGCCCGCAGGCACGGAACCCTCGCCTCGGCCGGACTCCATTCCGGCATGGGACAGGCTAACGGAAGAAGTCCGCGATTGGGATAGCCGCCGCATGGCCGGACACGCGGCGCTCGTCGACCGGGTCGATCAGGAACTCGCGCGGCTCGTCGCCGATCTCGAAAAAGCCGGCGAGTTGGAAACCACCCTGATCCTGTTTCTATCAGACAACGGCGCCTGCCCTTATGACCGGCCGAACCTCGGCATGGACCTCGAACCCTACGATCCCCGCAGCCGCTGGACCGACAGCACCGGTTGGGCGTGGATGCGTAACACGCCTTTCCGTTTTTACAAACAGAACCAGTTCGAGGGTGATATCGCCACCCCCGCCATCCTCCACTGGCCGGCCGGGCTGAAGACCAAGCCGGGTTCCATCAACAGCACGCCCGCGCATCTCGTGGACGTGCTGCCCACCATCGCGGAACTGGCCGGCGCCGAGATTCCGCAAAGCTTTCCCGGCCGCGAACCAAGCCCGCTCGCCGGCATTTCGCTCGCGCCGGTTCTGGCCGGCAAGAAATCGGGCAAGCGCCCGCCCATCCATTTCCTGTTCGACTCGGACCGGGCCTTGCGCGACGGCGATTGGAAGCTGGTTTCCTATCGGAGCGGACCCTGGGAACTCTACCACATCGCCGGAGACCGCACCGAACTCCACGACTTGGCAGACAAGCAGCCCGAGCGTGTCGCGGAAATGGCGGCCGAGTGGCATCGGATGACCCGCGACGATCTCAAAGCCCCCGCCCGCGAGCAGCGGCCCGACGGCGACACCGCCCAACCAAAAACCCACCCGGAATGGTCCGACTATTCGGGGAAACAAGCTTCGAAAACCATCCGCAAGAAACGGTGAGATGGGCAAACCACCCGCCCTGTCGGCCGCTTCGGGGTTGTCCTGCGGATCAAGGAATGCCATTTTCATGGCATGACTTCCACCTATACGGTTTGCGAGGATCTTGGCATTCCCGAGCCGTAGCTTGATCTCAGGGAATGTAATCCTTGATGGCGTGGAGCCGGATATGGGTGGTCTGGGGATCGTGATAGCAGAAAACCAGATTGCGCGCCTCGTTGCCCTTGCGGAAGTAGAGCGAGGCAGCGTCATCTTTGTCGATGCAGGGAGGCGCCAAAGTTTGGGTGATCGCCGACACGCAACCACGGTGCATCGCAGCATTCAAGAAACAGCAGATCTATCAGGCACACAGACCGACAATTTCAGGAATGTGATCTGCGTCTGCTCAACTTGTGACGAAGACCGCAGAGTCCCAGCAGCGAGCCGCTGAGCAGAGCGAGGGTGGTGCTGCCATCGGCCACCGACACGCTGGTCGACGACCAACTGAATTTGCTTTGAGCGGCGACACCTTGGGTCGTGAATAACCAGGTTCCCGGCGTCGGGTCGAAGCTCGTGCCCGTGAGCGTTCCCGTTCCTTCGATCGCCAGGAAGAATCCGCTTTGGAAAACAATCGTCGAGGTTGCGAGATTGAAGGTGAAATTATCCGGGCCGGCGATCGTCCACAACGGGGACTCCGGGGTTGAAGGATTGAAGATCCAGGGTTGTGCGAAGATGACCGCTGACCCGTCCGGGACCGAGTTGAAGGAGCCGGAACCTTCATCCACTTGGGCAAGTGTCCATGATTGAACCCCCGTGGCGGCGGCGAGATCCGTAGTTACGTTTCCTCCCGAGTCTTGGAGGATAATCCCTCCGCCTGCGGCGCTGGAAAAGTTAACTGCGCCGGCAACGGGCGCGGCCTGAGCTGCTGAAGTAAGGGTGAATAAGGCAACGAGTGCCATCCGGGGGGGGAATGCAAGTTTCATGTTTTTGTTTTTGGTGAAATTTCGGCTCAATCCCTGCGGCGGAGAAAGCAAATGCACAGCACGGCTCCGCCTAGAATCATCGGTGTTCCAGACTCCGGCACCGCTACGGGTGACGCCGACCAACTGAACTTGCCATCCGTGGCGACCCCTTGAGTGGAGAAAAACCAGGTTCCCGGAGTAGGGTCGAAGTTTGTGGCGGTGAGTATTCCGTTTCCTGCGACCAACAGGAAGTTGCTATTTTGAAACACAACGGTGGAAGAGGTCAGGTTGAAGGTGAAGTCTCCGAAGCCGACAATCGTCCAAAGCGGGGTCATCGGCGTGGAAGGGTTGAAAACCCAGGGTTGCGAGAAGGAAACCGCCTGGCCGTTGGGAATCATGGTGAACGAGCCTGAACTTGAATCCACTTGGGGGGACAGCCAGGATTGAATCCCGGCCGCAACACCCAGATTCGTGGTGGTGATGCCGAGCGAGTCCTGAAGAATAATGCCTCCGTTCGCACCGGAGGAGAAATTGATCGAGCCGATGACAGACGCAGCTTGGGATGCCAAACTAAGGCCAAAGGTTGCGACAGCGGTTGCGATTCCAAATGTGGATTTCATTGGTTTATGGATAGTTGGGGGGATCTGGGGGGGATCTGGGGGGGATCTGGGGGGGAAGGGAAAACCAACCGCCGTTTTCTGAACGGCACCTTCCTACATCGGGCGATTCGTTCTGCCAAGAAATATTTGGTTATTACGCAAAACCACCTATCTAGGCTCACGGGTGTCCGGTTATAACTCAAACAACTTCAATTGGTTGCATTCCGGGTCA
>JBIPMR010000273.1:0-5441 GCA_044369025.1 Luteolibacter sp. | reverse complement strand
GTCGCCACTCTAACCGTCAAGTTGGACGACGGGCAGTTCCTCGATATCGAATTCTCCCGCAAGCAACTCGACGAGTTCGCGCTGAGTGTCGGCGATGAAGTGGCCGTGCGCAGGTCGGTAGCCGCGAGGCACCGATAAGTCGTGTGGTGGCCGTGAGATGCAGCGATCACGAGCGCCATCCAGATGCCCTGCGCATGTCATCCCAATGACTCCCCTTGGTTTGCTGCCACCCGGTCCTACGTCATCGCGTATTACTTTAGAGCTTGGCAAAGCGAAACTGAGTTGATAATTAATGGATCTTGTTCACTTCTTTTAAACCCACCAAAGTGCTGATGTTCCTGCTGGCGGCGTGCCTTGCGTGGATCGGCGGGATTTCGTTGGTGGCCGCGATGTTTTTTGGCAAAGGCGTCTTCACGGGATGGATCGTTGCCGGTGCGCTGGTAGTCGCCATGGTGGCCTGGTTGGCGGTGATGTTCCGGGAAGTCCGGCGGGCCACCGAGATGCCGGATGATTTCGCCGCGGGCGAGTTTGATGCGGACCCACCGCGAACCGGGCCGGATCCGGAGATGACGTTTTCACGCACCGGGATGGAGTCCATCGCGTGCGGCAGACCTGCGATGGACGACCGGAAGGCGGCCTCGAGGTCCCGGCGTCGCTCGCGGAGTGGGGTTGCGGCTTCGCGGAATTCGCCGTCGGATCGCTGATTTTCCGCCCAAGGGTTTGACATCGCCGCGCAGACGGAAACATTGTCGGGGCATGTACGAGGCAGTTGGAAAAATCAAGTTGATCAGCGAGACCCAGAATTTCCCGAGTGGTTTCAGCAAGCGTGAGTTCGTCGTGACCACCGGGAACGACAAATACCCGCAGGATCTCAAGTTCGAAATCGTGAAGGACAAATGCCCGTTGCTGGACTCGTTCGAGGCTGGCCAAGAGGTGCAGGTCAGCTTCGACATCCGCGGAAATGAGTATAATGGAAAGCATTACGTAAGTCTTTCCTGTTGGAAAATCCAGGCGGCCAACGGCGCGTCGTCCGGTCCGTCGGGCCCGTCCGATGCGGCCCCCCGCCGCCAGGCTGCGGCGGGCGCGGAACCCGCTTTGGGAGATCTTCGCGATGAGGACGACTTCGATGACGATGTTCCTTTCTAACCGGGGTTTGGGGTCCGGCTGGCTAAAAAATCATTGTCGCGCGGGTAATTTCCCCTAGGGTTTCGGGTGTAGATCACCTCAGCACACGCTATGAATCCCCCCACAGACCCACTCTCGCCGCTCGCCGCCAAAATCGCGGAAGCGGAGACCAAGCTCGAACAACTCGAAGTCGAAATCGAGCAAATCGGCATGCCGGCGGCGACCGGACTCCGCCGCCGCGTCTACGCCCTGCAGATCGAAGAGAAGGCGCTCAAACGGAATTTCGAAGAATCCATTCGCCGGGGCGAGCCGGACTCAGTGCGCATGGCGAAAATCGAGACGCTCCTGCGCCATATCGAAAACGAGGAAGACTCGGTCGGGCATGATGCGGATTTTCTCCATCAAGCGGCCCCGTCCTCGATGTGGGTGGTTGCGGAAGCCGGCGCCCAGGTGGCCGATCTGGTGGCGCGCGGGGTCAAGGCGGTCGTCGGCAATCATCACCCGCTCGGCAGTTCGGTTTTCGTCAATCACAGCCACGACGATTTGGTGGAGACTGAACCAAGCGCCGAATCCGCCGACAAAACGGATAAGGGTTGAGCGGTCATCGCTCGCGGTCCCGTTCAATAACTCCTGCCCCAGATCGCGCGGGTTTGCGTTTCCCGGCCGGTGAGGAAGCACTTGCCGCCCGGTGAGGGCAGCTTGACGCTGGCGAGAGGCAGGCAGCGGATGGTGATTTTATGCTGCTTGGAGAGTTCCTCCTCCTGTTCGCGGGTGCCGGCCCACGGGGTGTGCAGCCAGCCGGGGGTTTCCTGCGACCAATGGGCGTGGAAGTCCGCGAGATCGGAGCAGGGGGTGATGTTGGCGTCGCGGAAAGCGGTGGCGCGCGCGAGCAGCGACTCGTGAATTTCCGACAACATATCCGTGACCCGCTGGAGGAATTCGTCCTTTTCGGAAAACTGTTTCTCGCCGGCCGGTTGGTCGCGGCGCTGGATGCAGACTTTGCGGGTCTCGATGTCGCGCGGGCCGATTTCGATGCGGATGGGCACGCCTTTTTTCACCCAGTCCCATTTTTTGACGCCGCCGGAAAGGTCGCGGGTATCCACATGGACGCGGAGCGGGTCGCCGCGGAACGATTGGTGGCGCAGCGTGTGGGCGAGGGCCTGGCAGGAGGCGAGCACCGCCTCGCGCGTGTCTTCTTTGGGCGTGATGGGTAAAATGACGATCTGTTGGGTGGCCACGCGCGGAGGGAGAATCAGCCCGTCATCGTCGGAGTGCGCCATGATCAAGGTGCCGATCAGGCGGGTGGAGACGCCCCACGAGGTGGTGTGGGCGTGCTGGACACTGCCATCGCGGCCGCTGAAAGAGATGTTTTGCGCCTTGGAGAAATTCTGGCCGAGGTAGTGGGAGGTGCCGGCTTGGATGGCCTTTTTGTCCTGGACCATCGCTTCGACGGTGAACGTCATGTCGGCTCCGGGGAAACGCTCGTTTTCGGTTTTTTCGCCGGGAACAACCGGGATCGCCAGGTGATCGCGGAGGAATTCCTCGTATTGGCCGTGGATCATCCGGGTCTCGATGACGGCTTCGTCTTGGGTTTCGTGGGCGGTGTGGCCTTCCTGCCAGAGGAACTCGGCGGTGCGCAGGAAAAGCCGCGGGCGCATTTCCCAGCGCATCACGTTCGCCCACTGATTGATGAGCAGCGGGAGATCGCGGTAAGATTCGATCCAGCGGGCAAATGCGGCACCGATGATCGTTTCCGAGGTCGGGCGGATGACGTAGGGCTCGGCGAGTTCGCCGCTGGGGATCATTTTGGTTTTACCGGTCAGCGGATCTTTCACGACTTCCAAGCGGTGGTGGGTGACCACGGCGCACTCGGTGGCGAACCCTTCGGCGTGTTCAGCCTCTTTTTCGAGGTAGGAAAGCGGGATTAACAGCGGGAAATAGGCGTTTTGGTGGCCGGTGGCTTTGAAGCGGCGGTCGAGCTGCTGTTGGATGAGTTCCCAAATGCCGTAGCCCCATGGCTTGATCACCATGCAGCCGCGGGTTTCCGAGTTCTCGGCAAGGTCGGCGGCTTTGATTACTTGCTGGTACCACTCGGGGAAATCCTGGGCGCGGGTGGGGCTGATGGCGGTCTTTTCTGCGGACATAGTGGCTGGATGAATAGGAATCACGGCGCGCGCGAAAGAGCATCAAAAATCTGCGGCGGCGCGGGAGTTTCCGCTTGTGGCAGACAGGGGATTTCTTTCCCTTCTGGAATAATCGCAAACGTGCATGGCAAAACCCGTCGGCAGCGGGTGCGGTCAGTGGGCTTGTACGGTTGCGCCGCGTATCGCTCATGGCGGACGCGGAAGTCGAGCGGCTGCAGGGATTGCATGCCGATCTTGCGGCTGGATCTCCCGAGGCGAGCCCACGCTTGGTCATCCACAGCGCGCCTGTCATTTCTCAAAGTCCATCGAACCCGAAGATCGGGCCGGAACTGAACGAGCTGATTCTCCGGTCGCTGATATCCGGTTTGTGGGTTGCCCTGTTCCTGCCCTACCTTTGGGAACTCGCGTTTCCGGAGCAGGATGGCAGGAAATTTATCGCGGAACCCATTGATAGTCTGTGAATTGGAACCTGAAAAAAGAAATCCCAAGTTGGGGGTTTGACAGAGGGGGGGCAACTTGCCTTACTCGGTTTCGAAGGAATTAAAACCCTGTGAGCGCATGAGCGATAACGAAAACCAACCACCAGCTCCGTCGAAGCAAACGTCAAGTGTTCCTCTCAAAAAGGAAACCGTTCGCGTCACCCTGAAAGCGGCCGATGCACCACCGGCAGTTCCGTCGGCCAGCGTGCCGATGGCACCGCCCGTCAAGCCACCGATCCCCGGCGGCCCCCCGACGGCCACCACTCCCGGCGGTGCACCTCGTCCACCGGCTCCGGCACCCACCATCCCGCTGCGCACGGCTGGCGCGCCGCCATCCATGGCACCGGCCCCTACCATTCGTTTGGCCACCAGCGCCGCGCCGACCACTCCGGGTGCCAGACCTGCAGGTGGCGTGCCCACCATGGCGCTGCCAAAAGCCACCGTTCAACTTCAGCCGCCGACCCAACCACTCGGCAGCACCCCTCCGCCACAGCAGATGGGAACCATGGTTTCCACCGATGACGACGAGGATGAAAATGGCAACGAAGGAATCATCAACGTCCTCTCGATCGTTGGTTTCGTCGCGGCTTTGGTTGTGTTGGCGTTCCAACTGATGACCGCCAACGTCTGGATCAGCGCCGAAGACAACGCACGGGTTGGCGAATGGTCGCAGCTCATGGAATAACCCCACTCAACCTGAAAAAATCATGATTCTTCCCATCATCAATCTTCTGCTCGCCGCCGGGGTGCTCTACTTCGCCTTGATCGCCGGCAATCTGCCAATCGGCTGATTCGATCGCGCGTCGACTGTTTTTCGAAAAGAGCCGCCCCGCAATCTTGCAGGGCGGCTCTTGACGTTTTCGCGATCTGGTTCAGAATCCCCCGATGGCTCTGAACCTAACTGACGCAAATTTCCAATCCGAAGTAATCGACTCCGACCTGCCCGTCCTCGTGGACTTCTGGGCCGAGTGGTGCGGCCCCTGCAAAATGATCGGCCCCGTCATCGATCAGGTTGCTACCGACCTCGAAGGCCAGGCGAAAGTCGGCAAGGTCAACGTCGATGACGCCCGCGAACTCGCCGTCAAATACAACGTCCGCTCCATCCCGTTGCTGCTGTTTTTCAAAAATGGCGAAGTGAAGGACCAAATCGTCGGTGCCAGTGTGACCAAAGACCAGTTGAAGGCAAAGCTGCTCGCTCTCGCGTGAGCCCCGCCCGGATATTTTCCAGAGACCGCCCGCGACTCACCGCGGGCGGTCTTTTTTGTATTCCGATTTAACCTGTGGGGCGGCACCGGATGTGACGGATCCGATCAAGGCGTCCGGCGGCTCTAACAGTCATTGGATTTCATGCTCGCCCGCCAACAACGCGGAAGCCGCAGTTGGCGCTTGGAAGCGGGGGATACTCCGGACAAAGTCCGCCGCGTGGAGGCGGAAACGATGCATTTTAGACGAGTCCGGGGCCTTGCGCCGCTTGGCATGCACGCCGTTTTCTCACTCACCGAATTTTTCAGAATCAACGACACCGAACCATGACATTTGACCCGGAAAACCACTCCTCGCCGCCCAGCAGCCCGGCGGACACGGACGCGATCGTGCGCGAGGCCTCACACTGGATTCATCCGCTCCGCAGCGAAATCGGCCGCTATTTGATCGGCCAGAGCGATCTGGTGGACCGCCTGCTGATTTCCCTGAT
>JBIPMR010000272.1:0-5446 GCA_044369025.1 Luteolibacter sp. | reverse complement strand
CACCGAGTCCCCCGGCCTCGCGCCGGAAGAGGTCGAAACGCTCGTCACCCGCCCGCTGGAAAATGCGCTGTTAGGTGTCGGCGGGCTTGACCGGCTGCGCTCGAATTCCGACGTCGGACTCTCCCTCGTGTTCGTCGAATTCGCCTGGGGCACCGATATTTATCAAGCCCGCCAACTCGTCCAGGAACGCCTGCAATCCGTCAAACTCCCCGCCGAAGCCCGCCCCGGCATGACGCCGGTCTCCTCGCTGATGGGGGAAATCCTGCTGGTCGGACTGCGCTCGAAAGACGGCGGCATCGCGCCGATGGATCTGCGCACGCTCGCCGAGTGGACGGTCGCCCGCCGCTTGCAGAGCATCCCCGGGGTCGCCGAAGTGCTCGCCATCGGCGGCGGCGTGAAACAAATCCACGTCGAGCCGGACCCCCTCCGCCTGCAAGCCGAGGGCGTTTCGTTAGATGAACTCGAAACCGCCGTCAGCCAATCCGCCGGCAACGCCACCAGCGGCTACCTGCAGTCCGGGCCGCGCGAAATCATGGTGCGCAACCTCGCGATGACCGCCGACCCCGCCGACATCGCCGCCGCCGTCATCAAACGCAGCGGCGACCGCCTCGTCACCATCGGCGATGTCGCGGCCGTCCGCTTCGGCGTCGCCACCATGCGCGGTGATGCCGCCATCGCCCTCAAGGACAAGGGCGATACCGTGGAAAGTGCCGGAGTCATCCTCAGCATCGATAAATCCCCCGGCTTCGACACGCTGAAACTCTCCGCACAAATCGAACAAGCCCTCGCCGAAATCCGGCCCGGCCTGCCATCCGGCGTCGAAGCGGAAATCCTTTTCCGCCAAGGCGATTTCATCGAGAGCGCGGTCGGCAACCTCAAGGAGGCCATCCGCGACGGCGCTGTCATGGTCACCATCATCCTGTTCCTCTTCCTGCTGAACCTGCGCACCACCTTCATCACTCTAACCGCCATCCCGCTGTCCTTCGCCATCACCCTGCTCACCTTCAAATGGTTCGGCACCGGCGTGAACAGCATGACCCTCGGCGGCATCGCCGTCGCCATCGGCATGGTCGTGGACGACGCGATCGTCGATGTCGAAAACGTCTTCCGCCGCCTGCGCGAAAACGCCTCATTGCCCGAACCCCGTCCGCGCCTGGAAGTCATCGCCGCCGCCTCCAGCGAAGTCCGCTCCAGCATCCTCTACGCCACCATCCTGATCGTGCTGGTTTTCGTCCCGCTGTTAGGACTCGCCGGTTTGGAAGGCCGCCTGTTCCGCCCCATCGCGATCGCCACCATCGTCAGCATGATCGCCTCCTTCGTGGTTTCACTCACGGTGATCCCGGTTTTGTGCTCGTTCCTGCTGAAGCCAAAAGAAGGCAAGGAGCACCGCGACGGTCCGCTCGTTAGATTTCTGAAAGCCCTCACCCGCGCGACGTTTCTCCGCGCCGCGTTCGGTGCGCCGCTGGCAGTCATCGGCGTCGTGATCATCCTGGTGCTCGCCGCCGCCATGCTTTACCCCGGCATGGGCAAGGAGTTCCTGCCCACCTTCAATGAAGGCAGCGCCACCATCTCCTTCGCCAGCGCCCCGGGCAGCTCGCTGAAACAATCGAATGAAGTCGGGAAAAAAGCCGTCGAGCTGCTGTTGCAAATCCCCGAAGTCAAATCCGTCGGCCGCCGCGCCGGCCGCGCCGAACGCGACGACCATGTGATGCCGGTCTCCGTCAACGAATTCGATGTCGAGTTCAACGAAGGCGGCCGCCACCGCGAGTTGGTCTTCGCCGCGATCCGCGAAAAACTCGGCACCATCCCCGGCACCTTCGTCAACGTCGGCCAACCCATCGGCCACCGCCTCAGCCACATGCTCAGCGGCGTCTCCGCCAAGATCGCGGTGAAGATCCACGGCCCCGACCTCGATACCCTGCGCCGCCTCGGAACCAAAGTCAAAGAAGCCGGCCAAGCCATCCCCGGCCTAACCGACATCAACCTCGAAGCCCAGGTCCCGATTCCGCAAATCCGCATCGAAGTAAACCGGCAACGCGCCCGCGCCGAAGGAATCCCGCCGGGCGTCATCAACCAACAGATTTCAAAACTGCTGGGCGGGGCCGTGCTCGGCGAGCTTCGCGAAGGCGAAACCACCGTCGAGCTCGTGATGCGCCTGCCCGAAAGCTGGCGCACCTGGCCGGAAAAAACCGCAAGTCTGTTAGTTGAAACCGCCGATGGCCGCCACCTGCCGCTGTCCCTCGTCGCCGACGTCCACGAGGTCAACGGCCCCAACGTGATCAACCGGGAAAACGGCCAGCGCCGCATCGTCATCGGCGCGAACACCGGCGAGCGCGACCTCGAATCGCTGGTCTCCAACTGGCAGCAAGCCGTCGCTGAAAACGTCGTGCTGCCGCAAGGCTACACCCTGCGCTTCGAGGGCGAATACCTCGCCCGCCAGCAGGCGTCGCAGCGCATTCTCATTCTGTTCGCGCTCGTTGTCGGCGTTATCATCGTGCTGCTCACCGGCTACTTCCGCAGCCTTTCACTCGCGCTGCAGGTGATGCTCAACCTGCCGCTGGCGCTCGCCGGCGCGCTCGCGTTCACCTGGTGGAAAATCGACAACATCAGCATCGCCACCCTGGTCGGCTTCATCGCCGTCGGCGGTGTCGCTGCTAGAAACGGGATCATGATGATCTCCCACTACCTCCACCTCATGCGCCACGAGGGCGAGGTCTTCGGCATCGCGCTGATCACGCGCGGCACCCAGGAGCGGCTGGTGCCGGTGCTGATGACCGCGCTCGCCGCCGGCATCGCCCTGATTCCGCTGGTGCTGGCCCCCGGCGAACCGGGCAAGGAAATCCTGCATCCCGTCGCTGTCGCCATCGTCGGAGGTTTGATTTCCTCCACCCTGCTCGACCTCGTCGTCACGCCCGCCGTCTTCTATCTGATCGGCAGAAGAGCCGCCGAAAAATCTCTCAGGCTGGACGCTCCAGCCGCCCGCTAGAAATCCCCACATCGACAAAACCATGAAACTGACCACCATCATCCTCGCCCTCACCGCCACCCTCGCCTTCGCCCACGAAGGCATCGAGCTCGGCCCTAACAAAGGTCGCATCGTTGAATTCAGCACCGACGAAACCATGCACGGCGAGCTCACCCTGAACGACGGCAAGCTCCACATCGCCCTGCTCGACAAGGACATGAAGCCGGTGAAAATCGCCGCCCACACCGTCGCCGCCACCGCCGGCACCCGCGAAAAACCGCAGAAGCTCGAAACCACCCCGGACGAAACCGGATTCACCCTGACCGCACCCGGCGAGGACGAATGGCTCATCCTCCAATACAAGGAAACCCCGGATGCCAAAGCCATCACCGCCCGCATCCAATACAACACCGACACCTGCGCCCCCTGCGCCAACCCCGAATGGCGCTGCGCCTGCGGCGAGAAGAAGTGATCAGGAGGCAACACCATAAGGAGGCACCACACTTCTGTGGTGCACGCGAATGGGTGGCCATTGGAAAAGCGCGAAGCTCATCTCAATGGCTCCCCATTCGCACCACCATAAGGAGGCACCACACTTCTGTGGTGCACGCGAATGGGTGGCCCTTGGAAAGCGCGAAGCTCTTCTCAATGGCGTCCCATTCGCACCACCACAGGAGTGTGGTGGCTCCTTAAGCGCGAAGCTCATCTCAATGGCTCTCCATTCGCACCACCACAAGAGTGTGGTGGCTCCTTACCGCGCCCCCGCGGGCTTAACCATCCCTTCGCCGAGGAAGTAACCGGTGTGCGGCGGCTTGTTGTAGGACACATTCTGCCAGACGATCGACAGCCGGTATTGCGGGTCATGCATCAAGGTGGTGAGACGGTGCGCCGTGGGGAGGGTGGTGGTGTAAAGCCGCATGGATTTCCCGTCCGGGCCGGGCACCAGCAGCTCCTCGCGCCAGTCGCCTAACAAATCCGCCGCCAGGTTCGGGCGCATGCCCAGATAGCGGCCTCTTCCCGCTTGGAAAACGGGGGGCTCGGCCGAGAAGATCTTGTCGGAAGTTTGAGCTTCGGGGTTCCATTTGAAGATGGAGAAACCGCCGTAAATCTCGCGCAGCAGGTCGCCGTCCCACCAGATCACCCAGTCCGCCAGACGCGGCGCCGCGCCGATTTGCGTGCCCTGCACCGTGCGCAGCCCGCCGGGGCCGCCCCAGACTTCGGCTCCCGGGTGGCGGGGGTCGATGTCGGCGACGATGCCGTCGCTGATGTCCACGCCGGGGCTGTGCGACCAGCGGAGTTTACCGTTGCGCGCGTCATGCATGCCGGCGCCCGGAGTTTGGAATTTCACGGTGTCATCCTCGTTTTCGGTGACCAGATAGAGTTCGAGGCCGGGCCGGGCGGGATCAAAATCACTGACGTGCAGCGCATCGCCGTGGCGGCGGCCGGTGGAAAAAAGTCCCTTGCCGTCGTCATCGACGGTCATTGCCTGATAGATGATCTCGTCCTTGCCATCGGCATCCACATCCGCCACCGAAAGCGCGTGGCCGCCCATGCCGGAGTAGGGCGAGGCGTCGGCGAAGGGCGGGTGGCTGATGCCGGAATCGAAGACCCAGCGGGAGCTCAGTTCGCCGCCGCGCCAGTCCCAGGCGGCGAGCACGCTGCGGCCATAGACGCCGCGGCACATGACCAGGCTCGGGCGCTTGCCGTCGAGATAGGCGACGCAGGCGAGGAAGCGCTCGCTGCGGTTGCCGTAGGAATCGGCGCCGCCATTGCCGCCGATGCCGCCCCAGCCGTCGATGGGATCGCGGCCGGGGATGTAGTCCACGGTTTTCAAGGCGGCTCCGGTTTTGCCGTCGAAGATCGTTAGAAACTCGGGGCCTGATAGAATGCGGCCGAGTTTCTGGGAGCCTTCCTCCTTGTTGCGCCAGTCTTGGTCAGGGTCGCCGAGGATTTTGCCGACACCATCCTTGGTGCCGTCGGCGGTTTTGCAGGCGATTTCCGCCCGGCCGTCGCCGTCGAGATCATAGACGATGAACTGGGTGTAGTGCTCGCCCTCGCGGATGTTGATGCCCAGATCGATGCGCCAGAGGAAGCTGCCGTCGAGATGGTAGGCCTCGAGCACGGGGGTGCCGGTGATGCCGGCGAAGGAATTGTCCTTACCTCTCGAGTTGCGGTGGAGGATGATTTCATACTGCCCGTCGCCATCGAGGTCGCCGGTGGAGGCGTCGCCGGGGCGGTAGTCGTCGAGCGGCTTGAGCGGGATTTCGAGGTAGGGATGCGCCATCACGGGGACGGTGGCACTTGGCTCGCCTTCCCGATCACCCGTTAGAGGGCGGACGAAATAGCCGGTGGCGTTGGCGGCGTTTTCATCGAGCCGATTGGTCGCGCCGGTGAGGGGTTCGGGGTTGACGCGCTGGGTTTCCCCGGCGGTGACGCGGTAGAGGTTGAAGGCGGTTGTTGCGGGATCGCTGCCGAGCAGGC
>JBIPMR010000270.1:0-5452 GCA_044369025.1 Luteolibacter sp. | reverse complement strand
GGCCACCCCGAGCGCGACATGCCGTTCTGCATCCAGGACATCAGGATCGCCATTTCCCCGGAGGCCGGCGAGTCCGGCCAGGCCGCCACCGCCACGCTCACCCAGACCGCCACCCGCGTCGTCGCGCAAATCGCCGGCAACCATCAAACGCGCCGGACCATCACCTTCGATTCCCCGGTCACCACCCGCCGCCTGGAAATCCAGATCCTCGTGCCGTCGATCGACGTGCCCGCCGCGCTTTTTGCGGTGCGGTGTTTTTCCTGAGTCCCGAGGCCTTCGTGCGAGGCCTGGCCCGGAGATGTCGATTCTGGGTGATCCGGACATGGACACACCCGCCGCAAACTCCATTAGGATACCGCTTGTCCCCCGTCGGACTGGCCGCCCCCCCGCGCTTCAGGTCCGCATGCTCAACGGAGCATCGGCGTTTCCTGATGGCCCGAAACCCGATCACGAAAATCTTTCCAGCCATCCGTGTCATCCTTCGTCGTCAGGACAATGACTCTCAAAACACCATGATAACCCATCCGTCCCGGCAATTGCCGCTCATCCGGAAAATTCCGCCCTCCCTGTCCACGGCGACCCGTCATCCGGGATTCACCTTGGTCGAACTGCTGGTGGCCTCCACCGCCTCAGCCGCCATCCGCCTCAACGCCGGCAAGGTCGTTGACATGAAAAACTCCGCAGCCTGGATCCCGATGGTCATGCCGTGTGGGTGCCTTGCGCGAAACTGAAAGTCCGCCATACCCCAGGTGCCCTGAAGCTCTTCGGGTTAACCTGACAAACCCTGGCCGCCACCTGAAGCGTGACCGCCCCCGCGCAGACCGAACATTCCACCCGGGCCCAATCCCGCGGCCTTTTGAGATCCAGATGAACCGAACCCGCACGTTCCTGACAGCCATCCTTTTATCGCTGGCCGTATCCCACGCCCAGCCGCTCCCCGCCTTCCCCGGTGCCGAGGGCTTCGGCTCCATCGCCACCGGCGGCCGCGGCGGCGATGTCTATCACGTCACCAACCGCAACGCCTCCGGTGCCGGCTCCTTCGCCTACGGCATCCAGAACGCCCCCGCCGCCGGCCGCACCATCGTCTTCGCGGTGAGCGGCCACATCCGCCTGCCCTCCGGCTCCGGCGGCGGCCTCACCATCAACAAAAACAAAATCACCGTCGCCGGCCAAACCGCTCCCGGCGATGGCATTTGTTTCTGGAACAACACCATGAACATCACCGGAAACGACATCGTCATCCGCAACCTCCGCTGGCGCTATGGCAAGCAAGCCGCCGGCGGCGACTCCGTGGACATCGCCAGCTCCCAACGCATCATTCTCGACCACTGCGACGTGATGTTTTCCACCGACGAAAACCTCTCCTCCTTCGGCACCCCGCCCGAGTTCTTCACCTTCCAATGGTCCGTCAACGCCTGGGGCCTCAACAGCCACTCCTGCGGCGGCCTCTGGGACATCAACCACGCCACCGCCCACCACACGCTGTGGGCGAACAACCACACCCGCAACCCCAAGTGCATCAGCCCCTCGGTCTTCGACTGGGTGAACAACGTCACCTTCGGCTGGGACATCGGCTTCAACCTGGCCGCCTCCACCGACCCCATCGCCCGCGTCAACATCCGCGGCAGCGATTTCATCCATGGCGGCAACACCTCCTCCGCCGTCTATGGCGGCGGCACCAACACCCTCGGGGAAAACATCTTCAAACTCCACATGGCGGACAGCGCCCTCGACGGCACCGCTAACGGACTGTTGGACGTGAGCCGCTCCAACTACAGCATGGTCAGCTCCTCGACGTATGACCAGGTCGCCACCGCCTGGCCCCAAACGGTCGACGGCGTCACCGGCGGCCCCGTCATCGGCACTCCGGTCTCCCTGGACCCGCGGGTGACCGCATCCAAAAAAGTCCTCTCCAAGGCCGGTGCCGTCCGCATGGAAATCAGCACCCGTCCGCTGCGCGATGAAATCACCCAACTCTGCGTGGACCGCACCGCCGCCCTGCAGCGCGGCATCATTTCCGATCCGCTCGAACTCAAGCTCTCCACCGGCACCGCCTTCGCCGACCTCCAATCCACCGCCGCCCCGCTCGACACCGACCTCGACGGCATGCCTGACGACTGGGAGGACGCCGTCGGCTACGACAAGGCCGTCGCCGACAACAACACCGTCCTCACCGCCCCGCAAACCGCCGCCTCCTTCTTCCCGCCCGGCTCACCCGCCGGTTACACCCGCCTCGAAGAATACCTCCACTTCAAGTCCGTGCCCCACGGCACCGTTGCGAAAAACACCGCGCTTTCGCCCACCTTCATCGACATCGATCTCCGGAAATTCACCTCCGGCTTCCCCGCCAGCCCCGTCCTCACCCTCACCAACGTCATCAGCGGCACCGCCACCCAGAGCGGTCCCGGCAACTCCATCGTCCGCTTCACCCCCACCCTCGAAACCTCCGGCCGCGCCGGCTTCCACTTCACCGTCACCGATTCCGCCGGCTCCACCTGGACCCAGCCGTGCTGCCTGCTCGTCTCCACCCAGCCACTCGCCCGCCCCGTCACCTGGACCGGCGACAGCGTTACTAACAATTGGGACACCACCACCGCCAACTTCACCTCCCTCCTCGGACCCACCGCGTTTGCCAATGGCGACGCCGTCACCATCAACGACAGCGGCTCGAACAGCCCCACGCTCAAAGTCGTCGGAGCCCTCGCTCCCGACTCGCTAACCGTCAATAACACGTCCAAAAATTTCATCCTCGCCGGCACCGGTTCCCTCGCCGCCACCGGCCGTTTCACCAAATCCGGCACCGGCTCGCTCAACATCTCAAACACCGGACCTAACACGTTCACCGCCGCCACCCTCGAAGGCGGCACCGTTTCCCTCACCACCGCCAACGCCCTCGGCACCGGCCCCATCACCTTCACCGCCGGCGCCCTCGGGTTCTCCGCCGACCAGTCCAACGCCCTGGTGATAGCCGGCACCGTCGCCATCAACCCATCAGGCAGCCGCACCATGCATGGCGCATGGTCCGGTTCCGGCACCATCAACCTCACCCACACCGGCTCCAGCCTGCTCACCCTCGGCGGCAGCATGGCCAGCTTTACCGGCGATCTGTCACTCGGCACCAGCACCGGCAGCGTCCGCCTCTACGGAAATACCGGCAGCTCCGCCACCGCCTTCGATCTCGGCACCTCCACCGCCACTTTGTTCACCCGCAACGGCGGCTCGCCCTTCAACCTCGGCGCGCTGACAGGCGCGTCCGGCACCACCCTCTCCGGCGCCAGCAGCACCACCACCGTCACCACCTACGTCGTCGGAGCGCTCGGCACCTCCACCACCTTCGCCGGCAGGATCACCAACGGCGGCCAAGCTACCACCGCCCTCACCAAGACCGGCTCCGGCACCCTCACCCTCACCGGAAACAGCACCCACTCCGGCACCACCGCCATCAACACCGGCTCGCTCGCCCTGCTGGGAACCTTCGGCACCTCCCCCGTCACCGTCGCCCCGAACGCCACCCTGTCAGGAGCCGGCACCCTGGGCGGCTCGCTCACCACCGCCGCCGGAGCCATCCTCTCCCCCGGCGCGAATGATGGATCCGCAGCCGGCACGCTCAACGCCGCCTCGCTCAGCCTCACCTCGCCCGCGCTCCGCTTCGATCTATCCAACAATCCCGCCGCCGGAAACGACCGCCTCCAAGCCGCCGGAGCCGTCAGCCTCAGCGGTGCGCAGAATTTCATCTTCAACCTCACCGATGGCACCCTCGCCCCCGGCACCTACGAACTCATCACCACGCCCGGCACCCTCACCGCCACCGGAGTCACCCTGGCCTCGAATCTTCCGACAGGTTCCCGCCAATCCCTCACCCTCGAACACAGCCCCACCGGCACCGCCCCCGGCTACGTCCGCCTCGTCGTCTCCGGCACCAACGCCGACCTCATCTGGACCGGCACCAACGGCGGCCTCTGGGACCCGCAGACCACCACCGCCTGGACCGGCGCCGCCCCCGCCACCTTCTTCAATTTCGACAATGTCTCGTTCACAGACACCGCGACTAACGGCAGCGTCACCATCACCCGGCCCGTCGCTCCGCGGAACCTCGCCGTCAACAACACCGCCGCCCGCCCCTACACCTTCACCGGCGCACCCATCACCGGTTCCACCTCGCTCGTCAAATCCGGCACCGGCTCGCTCACCTTGAGTCTCCCGCGTTACGACCTCCTTGACTGCTCCATCACCACCGGCAGCCCGACCGTCACGGTTTCCAGCAGCACCGGGATGGTTCCCGGCATGACCGTCGCCAGTCGGGACAACCCCGCCCTCATCCCCGCCGGCACGACCCTCGTTTCCGTGGTCAATGCCACCACCGTCACCCTCTCCCAAAACGCCACCGCCACCAGCACCACCGCCCGGATCATTTTTGAAACCCGCAACACCTTCAGCGGCGGCACCATCCTCAATGACGGCTCGCTCACCCTCGCCTCCAATTCCTGGGAATACTACAGCTCCGCCTTCCCGCCGCCATCCAATCCCTTCGGCCTCGGCACCGGATCCATCACCCTCAACGGCGGCACCCTCACCCTGCTAGGCCACAGCGTCAGCACACTCCACGTCTCCGGAGCCCTGCCGAACGACCTCATCGTCCCCGCCGGAAAAACCGCCACGCTCCGCTCCGTCATGCGCGGCACCTACCTCAACGACATCGCCGGACTCCGCGGCAACCTGACCGGCTCGGGAACCCTCAACCTGGTGGTAAACCATGCCTTCAGCGCGATCACCGGCGACTGGTCCGCCTTTTCCGGCACACTCAATGTTTCCCGCCCCAGCGGAGCCAACGACCCGCGCTTCCAACTCGGCAACAACCCGGGACTCCCGCTCGCCAACCTCAACCTCGATCAAGTCACCCTCACCTACACCGCCACCCCACCCACCGAAGGAGTCGTCATCCCCATCGGCAGCCTCTCCGGCACCGATGCCACCACGACGATCATCGCCGGCGCACAAACCGGATTCTCCCCCGTCACCTGGAGCGTCGGATCCCTCAACACCTCCACCACCTTCGCCGGAAATTTCACCCCCTACGGAAACGCCCCTATCGGTCTTGAAAAAACCGGCACCGGCACCTGGACGCTCACCGGCACCGGCACCGTCAGCGCCGGCATCACCGTCGATCAAGGCACCCTTTCCTATGGCGACGCCTCCACCGACACCCTCGCCGGCACCAGCGAAATCTCCATCGAACCCACCGCCACCCTCCAACTTGACAGCGGCGCGAAAATCACCGGCTCCGCCTGCGAAATCTTCACCGGCGGCACCCTCCGCGGCCACGGCACCCTGCAAGCCCCGCTCGTTTCCAGCGGCACCCTTTCCCCGTTAGGCGGCAACCTCTCCCTCATCGGCGACGCCGATCTCAGCGGAGCCCTCGATCTAACAAATTACACGGAGCGCCTCACCGTCA
>JBIPMR010000269.1:0-5459 GCA_044369025.1 Luteolibacter sp. | reverse complement strand
ATCGTCCACCGCGCCCTTGAGCTCGGGGTCGCGGGTGCCGCGCCAGTCCATGAAGTCGTTCATTTTCCGCCAGTGCTCGCTGATGACGCGGGTGTCGCCATAGACCTGCCAGATCGTCCACGGGCAGATCACGCCGGCGTCCATCCAGCCGGCGGCGTGGTGTTCGTTAGGCCGGGCGAGCGGGCGCGGCGCGTAGGCGGCGTAGGCGCCGTAGTCCCAGGCGTCGTCATTGAGATCGCGCAGCCACTTGGTATAGAACGAGGCGATGTCCGCGTTGAAGGTGGCGGCGCGGACGTAGATCTGGGCGTCGCCGGTCCAGCCCATGCGCTCGTCGCGCTGCGGGCAGTCGGTGGGCATTTCGAAGAAATTCGCACGCTGGGTCCAGACCATGTTTTGATAGAGTTTGTTGAGCATCGGGTCGGAGGACTCGAAGGATCCGTGCATCGGGGTGTCCGAGTGGATGACGATGCCGGTGACGGCGTCGAGGCCGGGCGTGCCGGGGAAACCGGTGAGCTCGACGTATTGGAAACCATGATAGGTGAACTCGGGCGTCCACATTTCTCCGGCGGGATCGCCCTTGAGGATGTAGGTGTCCACGGCGCGGGCGCAGCGCAGGTTCTCGGTGCTGAGGCGGCCGTCGTTGTGGAGCATTTCCGCATGGCGGATGGTGACTTTATCACCGGCCTTGCCTTTGACTTTCAGGCGGATGACGCCGGAGATGTTCTGGCCGAGGTCGTAGATGAAAACGCCGGGCTGGTGCTCGCGCACGGTCTTCGCCGCCATTTCCTCGATAGACCTAACGGGAACACCGGGATGCGGCTCGACCTTGGCGTTCGATCCGGTTTTACAAACGGCGGACTCCCATTTCGCATCGTCGTAGCCGGCGGTGGTCCAGCCGGTGAGCTCCTTGCGGGCGTCGTAGGACTCGCCCATCAGGATGTCGCTCTCGGTGACGGGGCCGAGCGAGGTTTTCCAACTGGGATCGGTGATGATCGTCTGGCGGCTGCCATCCGACAGTTCGAGTTCCAACTGGACGCGGACGGCCGGCGAGATGCCGTAGCAGTAACGGCCGTTGTTTCCGGGAACCAGGCCTTCCTGGCCGGTGAGCAGCCCGTAAGCGACATAGCCGGAATACCAGCCGTCGGCGAGCGTCGCGCCGATGGCGTTTTTCCCCTCGCGGACCAGTGGGGTGACGTCGTAGGTCTGCGAGTGGATGCGCCGCTGATAGGCCGACCAGCCGGGAGCGAGCCGCTCGTCGGAGACGCGCTGGCCGTTCACCTCCAGCGTGTAAACTCCCAGCGCGGTGGCGTGGATGGTGGCGCGGACGATGGCCGGAGCTGCGAACTCCTTGCGGAAATATTTCGCCGGGGTGACCGTGATTTGGCCCTTCTGCGGATCGCCGACGAAATTCTGGATGTTCTCCTCGGTGACGAACGAGTGGTCATGCTTCGAGCTGATCCACAACGCGCTCCAATCCTCCGCAGCTAACAAGCCGACGCCGAACGATGCGGGTTCGCTCCATGGAGAAACCCCGCCGTCGGCGCCCCAGACGCGGACGCGCCATTGCGCGCGGACGCGGGAGGCGAGCGGGGTGCCGGCGTATTCGATCTGGTCGGTGGCGGCGGACTCGACTTTCCCGGACGACCAGAGCGATTTCCCCTCAAACCCCTCCCCTGCCCCGGCGACCTGGATTTCATACGCCGACTGGCGGAGGCCGCGGACGGCGGGATCGGCGGCGGCCAGTTTCCAGGAGAACCGCGGCATGCTGGTCCCGATGGCAAGCGGGCCGGCATGATACTCGCAGCGCAGTTCATGGGCGCGGGGGACGGCGGACAGCACGGGAACAGTTAGGCTGAGGAGCAGGAACAGGGACTTCATGGGTGGGTGCATCACGGAAACTTTAGAGAAAACTCCGGCGGGGTTGCCGACAAGGACGGACTGGGAAATTCTCTGCCGCAAGCGAACTCCGGACAATCACCCCTAGGGATGATTTTTCGGAAAACGGAACCCGACGGATGCTTTCTCAAGATACCGGGACGAAACCCGCCGCGCTTCCAGCAGGATTTGGCGGCGCGGCAGGGCGAGCAGGCCCAGGCCACCCAGCAGCGCGGCACCTGCGCACGCCTTCGTCGTTCTGGCAGAACTGGCCGATGAAAGGACTTTGCCGCGGAATCCGGGTGTCGACATTTTCATAAACCACCTTCTCGCCCACCCGCGCCAGCAGTCCCGTCGCGGTCATGAAAAGGCTGTCTCGGCGGCGTTTCCGCGGCATCGAGCCTCCCGCCGATCACCGCCAGCAGGGAAAGTCCACCGGCTTTCAACGCAGCGGTGAAGCGCGGAGGCCTCGTGAAAATTTCGGGCATGCCCTCCCTTACGAAATGAATCCCCCGGCATGGTGCTTTTTCGTCAAAATCATCCTTGGGGATGACCTCCTGCCTTTCCGCATTCCGGGCGAGGCGGCAGGGTCAGATTGACATCCGCCAACCATCCGCCCACGCTCGCCGGGTGCCAGCTAACATCAACGCAGCGCCGCCCGCGCCCGAGGAGCTCGACGCACTTCTCCGGCTTCTCGATGACGAAACCCCGGCCGTGCGCGCCCGGGTCGCCGAGCGCCTCGACTTGTGCGGCGGGGACATCAGCGAGTGGCTGGCCACCCAGCCGCGCATCCTGACCCGCGACGAAAAATCGCTGCTCTCGCACATGCTCAGCCCGGCGCGCCGCGAAACCCTGGTGCGCGAATGGATCGCCCCGACCGGCGGGGCCAAGGCCCTGGGCGAGGATTGGGAGACCCTCGAAGCGCTGCTCCGGATTCTATCCGACTTCCTGCACGATGGCATCGCCCTGCGCCAGCCGCTGGTGGACGCGCTCGATCTGCTGGCAGAGGAAGCGGAGGAGGAAGGCATCAGCTCCGCGCTCGAACTGCGCGCCTTTCTGTTTGAGGAAACGCGGCTCCGCGGCAACCAATCGGCCTACTATGATCCGCGCAACTCGGACCTCGCCTGGTCGATCGCCGAAGGCCACTCGAATCCGCTCGGGCTCTGCCTGATTTTCATCCTGGTGGGCCGCCGGCTCAACTTCGAGGTGGAGGGCGTGAATTTCCCCGGCCACTTCATGTGCCGGATTTTCGAAGACGGCTATCCGATCATCATCGATTGTTTCGACCGCGGGCGGATCCATGCCCAGGCAACTTTGTTAGAGAGTCCGGAGTTGAGCAAGACCCAGCGCGGGATTTTGCGCCAGACGGCGGACTCGGGCACCATCCTGCTGCGCCTGCTAGCCAATCTCCAACAATCGCTCGAACACGTCGGCCGCGGCGGGGACGCGCGCTTGATCGAGGAGCTGCGGAAAACGCTGGCCTGAATTTCTACCAGACGCCGAGTTCCTGCAACTGCCTGCCCGCCGCTTCCGCCCATCCGCGGTTGGCCGCAGGCGAGGCCGGCGAGGGGTGCAACACCTTGCCGATCACCGCCGTGCTGCCACCGGCATCAGCCGCGCGGCGCAGGCGTTCTTCGGCGAACGCACCGACGCCGATCAGATACTCCGGCCGCAACAGACCGATCACTTCCTGCAAATGTTCCTGGCAGGCGCGCTCGACGGGGGCCATTTCGGCGGAGGAAAGTTTGTCAGGCGTTAGATTCGCGCCGCTTTCACTCATCCACACCAGCGGGCAGAAATTGAGGACGAAGTGGTCCTTGAAAAACGCATCCGCCGTGCCGAAGCGCTCGGCAAACAATCCCCACAACCGCCGCCCGCTCACTTCGGAGCGTTTGCACTGGAAACCTTCGATCGGACGCTTCGGATGCTCCCGCGCGGGCTTGTCGATGGCGGTTTCGATGCCCATCCAATCGCGCACCGCCGCCACTTCGCCGAAAGGCACGCCGGTCTGCGCCATGCCGAAGGGGCCGGGGTTCATGCCGAGGAAAACGATGCGCTTTTTCCCCTTGCCGTAGCGTTCGAGATATTCGCGCTGGGCCGCCCAGGTGTAATCCAGGGTGCGGTAAACGTAGGCAACCGGCGGCGGGAATTCGAGATCCCGCAGGTCATCCGCGAGCTTGCGGGTGGATTCGATCAGTTTCTTCATAGCGGTTTCCATGCGACGACCAGCACCAGCAGCGCCACCGGCAGATAGAGCAGCGTGAAGAAAAACAATTTCCGTGCGGAAGCCCGCTCACCATCGCGGGAGAACCTCAGCGCCAGCGCCATCATCAACAACGCCAGCAAGGGCCCCACGATCGTCCACAGCAGGTTGGCAAATCCGAGAAACGCGGGCATCAGGGAGAACACGGCGAGCCCCAGCGCGAACATCGCCGCCAGCAGCCCGCTTTTCCTGCCCGTTAGATCCCCGTTCGACCACATCTGATAGCCGACCGACTCATACTCGTCGCGGCACAGCCAGTTGATCGCGATGAAATGCGGGAGCTGCCAGAAAAACATCAGCCCGAACAAAAACCAGGCCTCCCACCCCAGCGCGCCGCCCGCGCCCACCCAGCCGATCACCGGCGGGATCGCGCCGGGAATCGCGCCAACCAGCGTGTTCGCCGAGCTCACCCGTTTCAGCGGGGTGTAAACAAACACGTAGATGGCCACCGTCGCCGCGGTGAGATACGCCGCCAGATTTCCCACCTGCACCGCGAGGTGGATGATGCCGATGGCCGAGAGCACCCAGCCGATCCCGAACGCGACCAGCGGATCCATCCGCCGCGACGGCAGCGGGCGGTCCGCCGTGCGTTTCATCCGCGCGTCCAGATCCACCTCCATCAGTTGGTTGAAGGCCGCCGAACCGAAAGCCGCCGCCGCCGCCCCGAGGATGGTGTGCAGCAACTTCATCCACTCCATCTCGCCGCCGCGCGAGGCGAGCAGGAAGCCGAAAAACGTGGTGACCAGCACGAAAAAATTCAGCCGCACCTTCATCAACACCGCCAAATCCTGGCGCAATCCGGGCACCGCCACGGCCTGTGCCTCGGGGGCAGCTTCGTCCTTCGTTTCAAGATCTTCCATGGTCACGGCGGCATCATGGCGCGGCTCCGGCGATTTCCAAGCCGCGACTTTGACATTCCAAGACGGACGCTCCGGGCTTTCCTTTTTGAAAAAATCATTCAATTTCATGAAAACCTTCCGTGCCGACCTCCGCCGGAACCCATCCACCCATCCACCACCACCGTGCGCGCACTCTCAATCCTCCTTTGCCTCAGCGGCCTGGCCGCCGCCCTCGAACCGCGCTTGTGGACGGACAACCAAGGCCGCAAAACCGAGGCCACCCTCGTCCGCGCCGATGCTCAAAGCGTCGTTCTCAAGCTGGCGGACGGTCGCGAGGTGCCCTTCCCGCTCGCCAAACTTTCCACCGAGGATGGCAACTACGTGGCGGAAAACCGCGAAAAAACCACCGCCGCCGAGACCCCGGACACCCCGGAAAAAGAATCCGAAGATCACACGGAGTCGCTCAATTTCGAAGCTGCCTG
>JBIPMR010000268.1:0-5468 GCA_044369025.1 Luteolibacter sp. | reverse complement strand
GGAGAAAGAGATGTCCTTCGGGCTGTTTCTTTCTCGCTCCATGGGCGGCGAGTTTGAAACTCGCGGTCCCGGGGCGCTGGGAGCGTGAGTCTGCGACTCGCCTGACCATGGGCGGAGAAAGAGATGTCCTTCGGGCTGTTTCTTTCTCGCTCCATGGGCGGCGAGTTTGAAACTCGCGGTCCCGGGAGGACGGCTTCTTGGTGGATGCCTTGCTTCACTTGACGCGCTTGCCCCCTGGGGCGCGTCCGAAAGCCGCTTTCCATGCGGCCCACGTCGCGGCTTATGTCATTGCTCCCATCGTTGCTCCCATCGTTGCTCCCATCGTTGCTCCCATCGTTGCTCCCATCGTTGCTCCCATCGTTGCTCTCATCGTTGCTCCCATCGTTGCCCCCATCCCGGCCAACAAGCGGTCCGCGTCGTCCAGCGCTTGCCGAGCCCATCGCGGCACGACACCCCGAACTTATTTCCAACAGTTTCTATCATATTTAATATTTAAGATATTATTTAAACTTTGATTGGCGTCCGGGATCTCTGGAATTTTCCGGTCCGAGGACCAAGATGCTGACGGAAAAATCAAAGATTCGTAAGATTCGTGGTGCCAAAATCTTCGCAATCCCCGGCACCTGCCGAGGTCCTGATGGGCGGGCCAGAAATCCGCGCGCCAATTTGTTTAAAGACCCGTAAAACCTGAGATTTGAGATTTGAGATTTCGCAGTGCGGTTGTGAATTCATCCGGTGGCCGGGGAAGTCGGCGGTCCAATCTGGAAAATCCACTTTGTTCCCAGAATCCATTTGGCAGGGCGGGGAAAAACGCGTCTTGTTGCATCGAGAGATATTTGGGGGGGAATCCATCACACGACCATGTCACAAGCCATCATCGATCCCGAGGAGGTGCGGCGATTTGCCGCGGAACTGAAGCGTTTCAACGGCGATTTGCGCGAGCGGACCGGTTCGCTGATGGCCCGCTTCAGCGCGCTGGGCGACACCTGGCAGGATCAGGAGCAGGAGAAATTTTCCGCGGAGTTCGTCCAGTTGATGAAAACCCTGAAGTCCTTCCTCGAACTTTCCGAGCGCCACACGCCGTATCTTCTGCGCAAGGCGGAACGCATCCAACAGTATCTCGACCAGCGCTAAGATGGCGGACCAAGTCAAAATCTCCTCGATCGACGCGCTCGAAGCGTTTCGCGCGGATTTGATCCAATACATCGCCAAGGCCCGGGTGGCGCTGGAGGACATGGAGGGCGACGTCCGCCGCACCCAAACCTGGCTCGACACCGACCGGACGCAGTATTGGGGCGGTCAGTTGAAACAGTGGACCAAGAACCTCCATCAGGCGGAGCAGGAACTTTACAGCGCCAACCTGAGCAACCCGAAGGCCAGCAACGCCTTCCAGAAAATGGCGGTGCTCAAGGCCCGGCGGAAACTTGAAGAGGCCGAGGAGAAAACGCGCCTCGTCAAACACTGGCGGCAGACTTTTGAAAACCGCGCGACGCCGCTTCTCCGCCAGTTAGATCCGATGTTCTTCATCGTCGGCCAACAACTGCCGAAGGGCGTCTTCTCGCTCGGCGAGGCGATCAAGGCCTTGCAAGCCTACGCCGAGAAGATGCCAACGCAGAAAACCCCTCCCACCGCACCGGTGGATGGAACGCCCGGAACAGGAGGCACTCCATGAGCATGTCCGGCAGCAAAGGGTTGCTCACCCTGGCGACCCGCCAGTTGCAGGCGCGCTGGGGCGAGACCCGTCATTCGTGGCGGGACCGCAAGGCGGAGGAGTTTGAGGAATTGTATCTATCCGAATTGATGAACGGCGTGAACTCCGCATTCTGGGTCATCGACGAACTGGATAAATTGTTAGAAAAAATCCATGCAGATTGCGACTGAATCCATCGATTTCCGCTCGATGCGGAGGCAGCTCGAAACCCTCAAGACCGGCATCGGCGCGGTGACTGCGGACGAGGCGGTCCTGATCAAAAACAAAGCGCGCGAGCTGCTCGCCGTGCGGCATGAAATGGCCCGGCGCGAGGAATTCGACGCCGAGCAGCTCAACTGCCGGATGCATGAACTTGCCGCCGTCCGGCAGGCGGATACCGCCGCGGCGGAAGTGAAACTGGAGCTGCGGCGGGCGGGGATTCACCAGGCCTATCATTCCAGCAGGTCCTCGCTGGCCCACCGGATGCAGGAAATCAAGGACCGCCGCCTCGGGCAGGTGCAGGGCTCCATCATGCGGAACCGCGAGGCCCGGCAACTCGAACTCTCACGCGCCAGCGCCGCGGACGAGGAATTCCAAGCCAAGCTAACCGCCGATCGCGCGGTCCGGCGTGAATTGCGGCAGTCGCTGCTGAAGACGTTGCGCTCGTTCCGGCCGATCGTGGGTCGGTGGTTTGTCGGACGCGGGGTAGATGCTCCGGCGATCGAGGCATCGGGATCCGCGGAGCAAACCCGCGCGATTTTGTCAGGGGAGTTGGAAAAACTGCGAGGCATCACGGACGCGCTGCTGCGGCTGCCGCTGGCGCGGTTTTTCCGGTTTGTCCCGCTGTGGGTGCTGGCGGCGCTGGTGGCGGGCGCGCATGGCTGGTTCGCGCTGCGTCCCGGCGGGGCGGGGTTGCCGGCGGTGATGCCTTCGCTGCTGATCGCCGAAGCGGTTTTGTTAGCCGTCTGGGGTTTGGCGTTGATTCTAACTGTTCCCGGTGCCCGCGCGGCGGGATGCGTTCTGGCCACCGCCCGGGCGCTGGAAACCGCCAGCGGCAAAAAATCCGCCGACCGCCTCGCCGCGCTGAGTGCGGAAATCCAAGGAGAGCATGAGGAGGAAGGACGCAGCCTCAGCACAACCTTCCGCGAATCGGATTCGGAATGGAAAACCCGGTTGGCAAAAGGCCAGAAAAAGCTCGATCAACAATTCGCCCGGCTTCCGGCGAAGCTCGAATCGTTGCACCAGCGGACGCTTGCCAAAATCGCCGCCGCCCACGAACGCGCCCTGGCCATCGCCCAAGCCGCATCCCGCGAACTGGCCCGGCTCACGGACGCGGCGCGGGCCGAATCGAACGCCGGCGTCGGGCGCGAAACGGATGCCGCCATCGAGCGGCTCACCCTTCCCTGGCAGCGCGAGGTGCGGCCGCTGCTGGAATCGCTTTCGGCGCTGGAGGCGTCATCCCGCTCGCGTTTTCCCGCGTGGACTTCCGAGGTTTGTGAGAACTGGGCTCCGCCGGAAAGCTCGCCATCGTTCGTTAGGATCGGCTCGCTGGAGGTGGATGTGGCGAAACTTGCCGGCAGTTTGCCCTACGATGCGCGATTCGATCTCGCGGAGTCTGGCAACCTGTCGGTGCCCTTCGCGTTGGCTTTCCCCGATCAGGCTTCGTTGCTGATCGAGAGTGATGGCACCAGCGGCGATGCGGCGACGCTGGCCCTCAACGCGATTTCGCTGCGATTGCTCGCCGCCCACCCGCCGGGGCGCGTTTCGTTTGTGTTCATCGACCCGATCGGGCTGGGCAAGGATTTCTCCGGCTTGATGCATCTAGCGGATTACGAGGAGACGCTCATCAACCACCGGATCTGGACCCAGAGCACCCAGATCGAGGAGCGGCTGGCGGAACTCAACGAGCATATCGAAAAGGTCATCCAGATGTATCTTCGCAACGAGTATGCGACCATCGCCGAGTATAACGAACAGGCCGGAACCACCGCCGAGAAATATCGTTTTCTGGTGATCGCCGGTTTTCCCGCAGGCTTCAGCGAGACCTCGATGAAGCGGCTGTTATCGATCGCATCGAGCGGCGCGCGGTGCGGGGTCTATCTGTTAATGCATCGCGATACGCGGCAGCCTCTGCCGGATCCCGCGCTTGAGGATGAACTGCGGCGGGCCTGCATCCGCCTCAGTTTGCGCGAGGGGGAGTTTTACCTAACGGGTGTCACTGCCGGCGCCGGGCGGGTGGTGATGGATGCGTCACCCTCGGACGAGGATGCGGTCACGCTGGTGCACCGGATCGGCCGCTCCAGCATCGATTCCAACCGCGTGCGGGTGCCGTTTTCGTCCATCGCGCCACCGGCCGGCGAGTATTGGCAGGTTGAAACCAGCGAGGAACTGCGGGTGCCGATCGGGCGCACGGGGGCTAGGAAACTGCAGATGCTCGCCATCGGCAAAGGCACCCGGCAGCACATGCTGGTCGCCGGGAAAACGGGTTCCGGCAAATCCACCTTGTTCCACGTCATCATCACCAACCTCGCGTTGTGGTGCAGCCCGAACGAGGTGGAGTTCTATCTGGTGGATTTCAAAAAGGGCGTTGAATTCAAATGTTACGCCAGCAAGCGCCTGCCGCACGCGCGGGTGATCGCCATCGAGAGCGATCGGGAATTCGCCTTGAGCGTGCTGCAGCGGGTGGATGCCGAATTGAAGCGGCGCGGCGAGTTGTTCCGCCGCGCCGGATCGCAGGATCTCGCCGGTTACAAACGCAGCGCCGACCACGAGCCGTTGCCGCGCAGCTTGCTGTTGATCGACGAGTTCCAGGAGTTTTTCACCGAGGATGACGCCGTCGCGCAAGAGGCTTCGCTGCTATTGGATCGGATTGTTAGACAAGGCCGCGCGTTCGGGATCCACGTGATCCTCGGCTCGCAAACCCTCGGCGGTGCTTACACGCTGGCCCGCGCTACGTTGGGGCAGATGGTCATCCGCGTCGCGCTCCAGTGCAATGAGACCGACGCGCATCTCATCATGGATGACGACAACCCGGCACCCCGGTTGCTGACCCGGCCGGGGGAGGGGATTTACAACGACCAGGCCGGCGCTCTGGCGGCTAACAGCCCGTTTCAAATCGTCTGGCTGCCCGAGGCGGAGCGCGATGCGATTCTCGACGAGGTCAACGCGCTGGCGGCGAAAGACGGCAAGCTACCGCCGCCACCGATTGTCTTCGAGGGCAACGCCCCGGCGGATGTTAGGGATAACGTGGAGTTGCAAAAACTGCTGCGTACCCGCCCGGCGCGGCGGCCGGTCCATGGGTGCGCCTGGCTGGGCGCGCCGAATTCGATCAAAGGCCCCACCGAAGCGAGGTTCCAGCGGCAGAGCGGGAGTCACTTGTTAGCTGTTGGGCAATCCGCCGAGCGCGGCTTGTCGCTGCTGGCGCTGGGCATCGCCTCGCTCGCCGCGCAATACCCGCCGGATCAGCTGGAGTTTGTGATTCTGGACCCGCATGCATACGACCATGGCGAGGCGGGATTTTTCCAAAAGCTCGCCAAGGTTTTCCCGCATCCGATGCGGATTGGCGGGCCGGCGGAGGTGGCCCCGTTGCTGGCAGGACTCGCGGCCGATCTGGAGGCGAGAGGTCCCACGTCCGGGCGCGATGCTCCGGAGGTTTTTCTCATCGTGCACGATCTCCAGCGGTTCAAGGCGCTGCGGCCGGATGATGAATTCCGGTTCTCGATGGATGACGATGCTGCCAGCGCCGCCAGCCCGTCGCAGGTGTTTGCAAACCTGCTCG
>JBIPMR010000322.1:0-4959 GCA_044369025.1 Luteolibacter sp. | reverse complement strand
AGCGCGGACCTGGTGGCCAGCCCGGCCGCGAATCCGGACGGCATGTTCGAGGTGCCGGTTGACAGCCGGGGCGATGGCATGGCCAAACCCGGCACCACCAGCGACAATCCCGCCGACCCGACGAAGGAGTTCTCCCTCGCCGACGTGATGGCGGGGATCACCGGTCTCCGCAGCGAGATCACCAACCTCGGCGGCCGTCTCGGTGCCGTCGAGCAATTCCAGTCCGACCTGGTCGAGCAGGCCCGCGAGTTCGAAGCGGCCGGCGGCGACTTCGAGGAAGAGGAAGAGGAAGTGCCCCGCGAGTTCGCCAGCTTCGGCGACGCGCTGCGCCACCTCGAGTCCCGCCTCGAGCAGATCGTGGACGACAAGGAGCGCGCCGAAAGCGAGGCCGCGCTCGCCCACTTCGAGGAGCAGGTCGAGGACCTGATGGAGCTCAACGAGAAGCTCGCCCTCCAGAACGGCGTGATGGCCAAGGCCCTCACCGAGCTGTCCGCCAAGTCGAAGATCTCCGTGGCCTTCAAGCCCGGTGCCGACGGCGCGGGCTACGAGGCGGACTTCTCCGGGCCGGAAGACGGCCACGAGCCGACCGACTTCGAGAAGCGCGTGGCCGAGCTGGTCCGCACCGGCAAGTGCGCGGACGAGGCCGACGCGACCCTCTTCGCCGTCCATGAAAACGAGGGCCGCTACCAGCGCCACCTCAGCTCCCTGGGCGTCATCCGCGAGCTCTGAAACCACCCCGCAGGAACCACACCTAACACGTAACTTCCGTGAACCAGAGCAACATCATCTCCCTTCCCGTATCGGCTGCCAACCTGGAGCCGTTCCGCCGCATGAAGTTCGGGGCCGCCGGCCTTGAATACGCCGGGGCCGCCGACCCCTCCATCGGCACCTTCCTCCCCGCGGATCCCGGCATGGATGTCGTGGGCGCGCTCCAGCCCCGCGGCATCGGCATCCACTTCGTCATTATCGGCAGCAACACCGACGTCGCCGTGGGCGACACGCTGGAAGCCGCGGCCGACGGCAAGCTCGTGAAGCTCGCCGCCGGCCTGGCCGAGGCGGTCGCGCTCGAAGCCTGCTCCGACCTCAACGACCAGATCCGCGCCGTCTTCCTGCCGAACACCGGCTTCAAGGTCGTGGCGGCCGGCATCCACACGTGGGCCGGCGGTGCCGCCGTCGCGGACTCCATCGCCGTGGCCGGCCTGGTGGCGACCGACATCGTCGTCTGCACCCTCACCGCCCGCGCCGCGGCGGAAACCCTGATCCTGGCGGTCAACGACCACGCCAACGACCAGATCGACCTGACCCTCTCGGCCAACGGCACGAACGGCACCACCAAGATCAACTGGCTGGTCCTCCGCGCCTGACCTTCACCCGCACCCACATAACACACAGATGTATACCAACACTGTCGCAACCATCCGCCGGGACATCAACGTGTTCCTGGAGCAAGCCCAGGGCGCGGAGAAGTTCTTCATCGGCCAGCAGGTCCTCCCCGTCATGAACGTGGACGAGCGCTCGGCCCAATACCCGCGCATCAAGATCGCCGAAGGCGGCCTGATGAAGCGTGACGTGACCAAGCGCAACGCCACCGGCACCTACAACGAGGTGACCCGCAAGCACTCCTGGGACAACTACACCTGCGAGGACCGGGGCCTCAAGGAGCGCATCGACGACGACAAGGCCGCCGACATGAAGAACTATCTCAGCCTGGAGGTCACCACCGCCAAGCTGGTGCGCCGCAACATGTTGATCGACTTCGAGATCGCGGTGAAGGACCGCATCTTCGACGCCGCCGTCTTCTCCAACGAGGCCGCCAAGGTGGCCTACACCGAGGCGCTGATCGCCACCTGCGACTTCCCCTACGACGTCAATCTCGCCATCGAGAAGCTGGTGCTGCGCGGGGTGGACGTGAACACCATCGTGCTATCCCAGAAGCTCTGGAACTACATCCGCCGTACCAAGCTGCTGCAAGACTACATCTTCGGCAGCCAGGACACGACCAAGCGCAAGCTCATCAAGAAGGCGGACATCGCCACCGCGTTCTCGGAAGAGAACGCCCGCGAGCTGAACGTCGTCGTGGCGGCGGCCGGCTACGACTCCGCCAACCGGGCGAAGGACACGCCAAGCCTGACCCAGATCTGGCCGACCAGCCACATCTGGATCGGCCAGGTGGCCAGCGGCGGCTTCGAGAACGGCGGCGCGGGCCGCACGCTCTCCTGGACCGGCAGCGTCAAGGGCAAGGGCCTGTTCCAGACCGAGACCTGGCGCGACGAAGACCGCCGCGGCGACATGGTCCGCGTGCGCTCGAACTCGATCGAGAAGATCATCGACGAAACCGCCGGCCAGCTCGTGGTGACGAACTTCGCCTGATTTCCGGCTCCGCTGTAGTAGGCGGGTTTCCATGGTCCTCAAGGCTCCCGGGCTCACCCCCCGGGGGCCTTGTTGGTTTCCGGGGATTGACACCCTTGTGCAAGGGTCATGAGCCTGTTCTGGGAAACCTTTGCCGATGCCGATGCCGTGGCGATCGAAACGATGGGGGAGGAGGTGATCCTCGACGGGAAGGCCGCCAGTGCCATCGTGGATCCCGTGGCGATCGAGGAGCGTCTGGGAGCCGGCGGGCGGCGGGTGGACGTGGGCAGCGTGATCCTGGTGGCGGCGGGCACGGAGCTGCGGGACGGGATGCCGGTGACGGTGCGCGGGGTGGACGGCCGGGTGGATGCCTGGGAGGCCATCGGCAGCGGCTCCCTGCTGGTGAGCGTGGGGCCCTTCAACCGCTGGAGCGGGGACATTCCCGGCGTGTGACGGCGGGCTGTTGACACCCCGCCAACGGGCGATGGAACTGTTCCAAAACCTCGCGCTCGGCAAGTTCACGCGTTCCATCGGCCTGCCTGCCGTGGTCACCGCGGCCACCGTCAAGGCGCGGGACACCGTGCCGCTGGACGCGAAGTTCCACGACGGGCTGGCGCTGTCGGACATGGGGGAGGACCTCATGCTGGTCTTCGTGATCAAGGACGGCTTCGCCGATGATTCCGAGACGCTGGCGCTCGCCTCGGCATGGACGGAAATCGCGGCCGGGCACTACCGGGCGAACCTGTCCCTGAACACCGCGCAGCTGATCGCCGCGGTCGGCACGGCCGGGAGCATCAAGGTCTTCGGCGAACTGAGCTGGAGCCGCGACGCGGGCGACACCTGGGCGAGTTCCCCGACGCTGGCCATCACGGTGGAGAACGACGTTTACAAGGGCACCGAAGGCACGCCCCTCGAGTTGGACGGACCCATCGACTGGCTGGGCCAGCGGGTGATGATCCGCACCACGGCGGAGGGGTCCCCTGTCACTGCCGTTTCCGGGATGCAGGTCGAGATCGAGGGTCCCCATGCGGCTATGAGCGGCTTCTACGCGGAGACGGGGACCAACGGCGGCTTCCCGCTCTATCTCTCCGGGGGCAACGCGCTGTTCGTGCCTGATGCGGATGACCAGCCGGACATGGAGTTCTCCAAGTGGGTCTTCGCCGACGTCTGGCCGGGCCCGGTCCTCGCGGACATCCAGGTCTCCAACAACACCGACGGGGCCGAAGACACGCCGGACCTGGTCCCGGGCTGGTATGACATCGGGGATCCGTTCGGTGCCAGCGACACCACCGTCACCGCCGGAAACGGGCCGGTGCCCGGCGAGTTCCTGGGCCAGTACTGCCGGGTGGGCGACGAGTCGCCCTACGACTGGCACCGCTGGGACGGCACGACGTGGATCCACATCCCCATGTTCCTGGATCCGTCCGCCGCGCCGGCCGTCCACGGCGGGGGCATCGCTGTGATCGGCGGGGCGATGGAGCTGGTCCTCTGGAACAGCACGCAGGAGGCCTACCAGATCCTGCGCCTCAGCGGAGGAGCCGGGGCCGAGACGATTGAAATTTCCAATATCCCATGAAGACCATGATGCACTTGAAGAGTGTGGCGGCGGTGCTGCTACTAGGTTTCCCGTTTTTCGCGATGGCGGACCCGCCGGTGAGGACGCCGAGCGGAGGGACGGTCGGGAGTAACGGGGCAGGCATCGACACGGATGCGGAGCGGGTGGCGTTCCGGGCGGCGATCAAAGCGGAGAGCTCCGACGTCGGATTCTACGACACGTTCGACGACTACAAGCGCTATCCCGACGGGTCGACCATCACTCACTTGTCCTCGATGCCGCTGGTCGGTCCCGCCCCTTGGCGCAAGCATGAGGTGACTCCGTCTTCTCCGACTTCGATTCGCGGAGGGGCGTTCAAGGCTCCGCTGGACGGTGGGTTGACTTACCTGGGCAGCAGTTTCAAGACAAAGGGGGATGGCACTTTGTCGATGGGCTTTGAGTTTACCGTGAGGACCAGCCACCGGACATCCGGACTGGGGAATGGCGGGGCGAACATTTCGTTCGATAGCAATGAGATGCTTCCTTCCGGCGGTGGGATCAACCCGACCGGGGTGGTCCACTGCAACTGGGACATCGTGGGTATCCAGCAACTGAACAACTATGGGTCCGGTGTGGCTTTCCAAGGGGAAGCGGATGACGACACGCTGAACTTCGCTGCGGCCCACGATTTCCTGACCGGCGAGGCTGTCTCAATCTCCGACGATCCCGCTGGCGGGGTGCAGCTCCCCACTGGCTTGACGAACGGCGGCTCTTACTACGCGATCAAGGTCAGTGCCAACAAGATCAAGCTGGCAGCAACGAGGGTGGAAGCCCTTGCCGGCACTGCCATTGATCTTACGACCGACGGGACTTCGGCGCTCAACGCCATCGAGCTTGCCTACGAATGCTTGAACCGGACGCCTACCCAGTTCGGGGTGTCGTGGCTACCCCGCAGGGAGGATGCGCTGTCTTTTCAGGGTGCGACCAGCGACTATCTTTCGCTCAATCTCCCGCACAGCCTGAGCACCGGCGATCCCGTGCGTGTGGAGGGCACCGGCCTTCCAGCGCCTCTTGTG